>NZ_JBSFRT010000027.1:0-83548 GCF_053589375.1 Rhodococcus sp. NPDC003348 | reverse complement strand
GTGTGCTCTTCAGTTCTGCCGAGCAGCTTCCCGCAGAACTGGTCCTCGAGCCCGGCGCGGATGATCTGCTTGCCGTCGTACAGGTACTCGGGGCCGATGAAGCCAACAACGGTGTTGACCAGCAACGGTTTCAGCTCGCGTGCCACCGCGTAGGCGCGGGCCTCGAGGGTCTGCTGGTCGACGGGCCTGCCGCCGATGCCGAGGTGGGTCCCGGACGACAGCGCCGAGCCCTGCCCCGTCTCGAGATACATGACGTTGTCGCCGACGGTGCCGCGGCGCAGCGACCGCCCGGCCTCGTCGCCCTCCCGGAGCACCGCAAGGTCGACACCGAAGCCTCGGTTGGCGCCCTCGGTGCCTGCGATGGACTGGAACACCAGATCCACCGGCGCGCCGCGCTCGATCAGGTCGATCGTCGTGGTGACGTGGGTGAGCACGCACGACTGGGTGGGGATGTCGAACCGGGTGCGCACGTCGTCGAGCAGGTGCAGCAGGTCCGCGACGGCGTGCGGGGAGTCACCGGCCGGGTTGATACCGATCACCGCGTCGCCGCACCCCATCAACAACCCGTCGAGCGTCGCGGCCGCGACGCCACGCGGATCGTCAACCGGATGATTCGGCTGTAGCCGCGTCGCGAGCCGCCCCGGCAACCCGATCGTGGTTCGGAACGCACTCGTCACCGTCAACGCGCGGGACACGGTGATCAGGTCCTGATTGCGCATGATCTTGCTTGTTGCCGCGACCATTTCGGGAGTCAATCCCGACGCGAGCGCACCGAGAACAGTCGCGGAATCGGGCGTGGCGGCAGTCGCGAGCAGGTGGTCGCGCAGGCCGCCGACCGTCAGGTGCCCGACCGGCGCGAACGCGGCCGCGTCGTGGCCGTCGAGGATCAGCCGGGTGACCTCGTCGGTCTCGTAGGGGACCACGGTCTCGGCGAGGAACGTGGCCAGCGGAACCTCGGCCAGCGCCCACTGCGCCGCGGCCCGCTCGGCATCCGACGACGCCGCGCATCCCGCCAGCTCGTCACCCGACCGCAGCGGCGTCGCCTTCGCCAGCAGATCCACCAGTCCCGCAAACTCGTACGTCACGCCGGCCAACTGCTGGCGATACACCGTCATCGCACCGTCACCTCCCGCGTTGTGCCCGGTGCCTCGATACGACCCGAGCCCGACGAGATCGTGACGTCAGCCCAGTCGGCAGTTCACGATCGCGGCGTGTGGGCGCTCCCAGTACGCACGGAGCAGCTCCTCCTCGGAATCCGCGGCGGCCGAACGGTATCGCCCGTAGTCGACCCACTGGGTGAGTGCGAAACCGGCGGCGTGCATCGCCTCGTCGATGCTGTCCTTCGTCCAGACGTAGGCGGTGACGGTGTCCTCGTCCCCCGCACCACCCGGACCGAACAGGTCGAGTTGTACCTCACCGCCGTCGACATCCGGACCGATCGGCGTCAGCCGGAATCCGAATCGCTCGTAGTATGCGGGGTCTCGCACATAGTCGGGATGAATGGGAAGGGTGACGAGGCGGCCGCCCGGCCGCAACGGTTTCGCCATCTGCGCGCACATCGCATGGAGTTCCTGCCGGGTGGTGGCGTACGGCAACACGTATACGGCCAGAACCAGGTCGAACCGGCCGGCGAGGTCGTCGCCGAGATCGGAGGCGAACTCGATGCCCAGTGGGTTCTCCACTTCTCGGGCCCTCGCATACTCGAGCATGCCATCCGAGACGTCGTAGCCGACGACCCGGCGTGCACCCTGCTCCTTCAGCAGCCGAGCGTACATGCCGTTCCCACAACCGAAGTCGAGGACGTCACGGTCGGCAAGATCACCGAGGACGGCGAGGAAGTTGGGAATCTCCAGGAACCGACGGAAAGGCCAGCCGGCCATGTCCTCGTACAGATCGGCAAGTTCATCGAACTGACTCTGCATCGAACACCTCATTCGTTCGGGTAGCCAACGACAGCCCGATTCTCGCTCCCCACCGGCCGGTCCGCGGGGAAGCGCAGAATGTCGGAGGGTCACCGCGAGTCCCCGACGGACCGCCTACGTGTCCGCGGCGGACCGATGCGGTGAGGTCAGGATCCGATAGCCGTGCTCGTGCAGTCGGCGATGCCCGGGCCAGCGGTCGCGAGTCCAGTCCGGCTCGGTGTGGGCAGCGGTGATCGCCGCCGTCGTCGACGCATGCAGGTCGAACTCGAGGTCGCGACGCAGCTCGGGTAGCTCCCGGTCGTCGGCCGCGCGGGTGATCCGGGCGATGGTGTCGGCGACCTGCGCGTCCGCGTCGGCGAGGATCCGGCGGTGGGCGCGGGGCAGTACCCCCCACATCACGGCCAGGGCGACAACGACCCCGACGACGGTCTCGAGGAATCGGTCCCGGGAGACGAGGCCGAGGTCGCCCGGGGTTCCGAGCACCCCGAGGATCATCGCGAGCGGGGTGATGAACACCATCGCGAGACCGTAGTTGCGCACCAGGAACGCCTCAATACCCGCCATCGTCAACGCGAGCACCACGACCAGCGCTGCCCCGCGCAGGTCGAACAGCGACAGGCCCGCGAGCAACCCGAGCCCGAGGACGGTGCCGACGAATCGATGGGCCGCACGGTAGGTGCCTAGGATCCGGTCGGGGCCCTGGTGCAGGATCATCGCGGCGGTGATCACCGCCCAGTCTGGTCGTCCAACCCCCAACACGACCGCGATCGCCCCTGCCGCCGGACAGGCGACGAGCAGCCGTGCCACGACGGTCACCGAACGCCCCCGGGGGTGCGCGGCCCGGGCGAGGCGGTAGCGGACCGACGGGCGGCGCAGCGGCGTCCGCGGATGCAGGTCGTCCTCGGGGGTGGCCTCGTCGTGCGGGGCACCGTGCACGACCGCCGCGCACCGCGCGTGCGCCGCCCGGAGCGTCCGCGTCAGTGGATCGTCCGAGCCGGCGAGCCCGGCGTCGTGCAGGCACTGCCATGCCGCGTGCAGGTCGTGGACCGCGGCCCGGCGATGCGCGGGCGAGTTCTCCGCCAGCACCGTGTCGACCGCGCGCACCGCGGCGGCGACCGCGGCCCGCTCCGCCGTGCGCGGCCGAACGAGGACACCGGACATCCCGACCACCAGTGCGGTGCCCGCACCGATCGCCGTCCACGCCACGACGGCCGCGACCGACACCCCCGCCCCCGGTAGTGCGGACGCGATCTCGAGGGCCAACAGCAGCAGGAACGCGCCGGGCGCGCCGAGCCTGAGCGCGTCGACGACGAACGCGCACGAGGCCACCACGACCGTCATGGTCGCCACCAACACCATCGGCCACAGCGCGGAGCCGCCCGCGGTCGCGGCGTGGTGCACCGCCGACCCGACGGCGGCACCGGTCCCGGCCAACGCGACGAGCACGACACCGACGATCGCGAGCATCCGCCAGCGCACCCGGTACGGGCGGCCCTCGCCGTAGACGACGGCGAACGCACCGAGGGTGGCGACCGCGGCGACCGGCCCGGCACCGAGGGCGACGCCCGTGAGACCGGGCACCGCCACCGTTACCGCTGCGCGCGCGACGCCCGGCCAGCGACGGCCCTGACGCGGCACGGCCACCATCGCCGACCACGGGGAGGCGGGAGTGGGGACAGGCAGGTCGATGGTCGCCACCTGCGTTCCCGATTCTCCCGACACAACCATTCAGGTTAGGAAGTGGGCAGGCCGGCACTCGAATCCACACCCGCCCGATGAGGCGCACGTCACGCTCCGGCAACCCCCGACAGCACCCCGCCCGACGGCATGAACGGAACCGTTCATGCCGTCAGATCGATTGAACGGTTCCGTTCATGCGGGCGGAGCCCGGTGTCAGCGGGTGGGCTGCGCGACCGGAGTCGTCGTCACCACAGCCGACGACGTGGCCGCGGCCGTCGACGCCGAGCTCGGGGCCGCGCTGTCGGTCGTCGTCGCCGGATCCGTCGTCGCGGCGCCGGTCGGGGCGTCCGTCGCCGTTGCGCCCGCGGTCGGCTCCGGCGTCGCCGCGACGGCATCCGGGCCCTGCACGGTCTCGGCGAGGACCGGGTCGGCCGCGGCCCCGCCGGCCGGGATCGCCGCCTGCGTCGACGGGGTGGTAGTCGTCGCCTTGGTGGCTGCGCTCGTCGTCGGCGCCGAGGACTTCGTGGTCGGAGCCGTCGTGGTCGGAGCGGTCGTGGTCGGAGCGGTCGTGGTGGTGGTCGGCAGCGGTACCCCGTCCCGCGCCTGCTCCGCGAGTTTGGTGAGCCACTGCGCGGCGTACTCGGCGGAGGTCAGCGGCTTTCCGTCGGCGGAGTCGCGCCAGTAGTCGAAGTGATGACCGGTGTCCGGACCGAGGGTGAGCTGGTACGGGTCGCTGAGCACCACCGGGATGGTGTTCTGGTTGGTGACGATCAGGTTGACGACCTCGTTGAAGAGCTTCTGCGGCAGGTACGCGAGCGGCGACATCTTCTCGGCATCGATGGAGTCGGCGACCGACTCGACGGGCAGCGTCGTGGTGGCCTTGCTCGGGTCGTACGCCGGATCCGACACCTGCAGCAGCACATCGAGGAACGTCTGGTCGCTCTGCATCCAATTCGGCTGCGAGCGAATCACGTTGAACGCGTCGAACCCGATCTTGCCGAGAGTGACGGCGACGTCCTGCCCGGTCGCCGGGGTCAGGCCGTCCTTCTCGAGGCTGTCGATGTTCAGCTGCCGACCGACGTTGACCACCAGCTGCAGCAGCGAGATGTTCTGCGGCGCAGCGCAGGTGAGATCGCCGTCGGAACAGAACGATGCGACCTTGCCCGCGAGCGCGCCGAAGTCGGCGCCACCGGTACCGGTCACCGCGCCCGCACCCGAGGCGGGTGTGGTGCCGGTCTGGTACACGGTGTCGAACCCGTCCGGGTTGCTGAACGGGTTCTGTGCGCCCGGGAACGGGCCCTGTTCGGCGGCACGGCCGGCGTCGGCGAAGATCACGACCCCGACGACGTTCGCGGGGTCGACGATCTCGTAGCCATCGGTCCCGTCCTGGTGGCCGATGTTCTGTGCGACCCGGCGGGCGACGTCGGCGCCCTCGCTGTAGCCGACCACGGAGAAGCGGGTGTTCGGGCAGGACTTGCGGATCTCGCTCATCACGGTCTCGGTGTTCGCGACGCCGGTCTGGACCGCGGACTCGTAGTTGTCCATGTTCGCGGGGTACGCGATGTACACCGCGGCGTACGCCTGAGGGTTGAGCGCCGTGTTGATCGCGTTCGGCGCGTTGACCACCGGGTCCACCCAGTGGCTGCTGTAGTCGGTGGACAGGGCGGCGGGGAGCGCATTGCCGTTGGCGTCGACGAGCCGGGGGACCGTGTCCCCGGGGGTGTCGTTGCGGCCGGCGATCGAGACGGTGACCATGTCGTGGCATTCCGTCGTGGACGCCGTCAGCTCGGTGTCGATCGTGGTCGTCGGCGGCGCGAACGCCCACCAGGCGGTGATGGCCGCGGCGACGCCGAGCGCCACCGGGGCGGCCGCGGTTCTGGCGACGCGATGCCGCGCGATGAATCCACGAATTGTCATGTCCGCTCCCCACTCCGTAACTCTCGGACGACGCGCGGACCACCCCGTGCCATGCGCTCACGTCACGTCAAGAGGGGTGTCGCACCGGACGACCCGAATGTTACGGCGACGCCCGGCATGTCCGCCCTGTGAACCCGCTGTGAGTCCACCTGCCGCCGCGCTCGCTTCGGTCCGCCGGCCGCTTGTGCCAGGCCTGTTCGACCTGGTGATCGGCCGCGGGTCCGGGCAAGCACGTTGCCCGGGACCCGCGCTCGTCGGACTGTCAGCGGCCCATCAGTGCGAAAACTCCCCAGCCGAGATATTCACGCTGGTACCGCGTGTAGCGGGCGGGTTCGGTGGTGAGCTCGGCCCGCACCTCGGCGGCCAACTCGTCGTCAGGATTGTCGTCGAGCCAACGGCGGAGGTTGAGCCACTGCGCCGCCTGGTACCGGTCCCAGCTGTCCTGATCGGCCAGCACCATTTCCACGACGTCGAACCCGAGATCGCCGAATTGCTCGATCAGCTCCGGCAGCACGAGGAAGTCGTCCTTGCCACTGGCACCGCAGGCTCTGGCGGTTTCCTGGTCGGGCACTTCGTGACGCCAGTACGGCTCACCGATCAGCATCAGGCCGCCGGGACGGAGACTCTTGCTCAGCAGCTCGACGGTGCCGGCCACGCCGCCTCCGATCCAGGTGGCACCGACGCATGCGGCGAGATCGACCGGCTCGCCCGCGACGAAGCCGGAGGCGTCGGAGTGCACGAAGGTGACCCGGTCGGCCACGCCGAGTTCAGCGGCACGGACGCGGGCCTGCTCGGTGAACACCGTGCTGATGTCCACCCCGGTCCCGGTGACGCGGTGGTCTCGGGCCCACGTGCAGAGCATTTCGCCCGACCCGCTGGCGAGGTCGAGCACGCGAGTCCCTGGTTCCAGGTGCAGAGCGTCACCCAGGGCGGCGAGCTTGCCAGAGGTGAACGGGTTGTGGATGCGGTGGCTACTTTCGCGAATGGTGAAGATGCGTGGAAGATCCACGAGAGGTACCCCTTGGGCTTGATTCGGTCATGGCAGTTGCGGAGGACAGTCGACCGGAGTCGGCTGCCGTTGCTCGGACCGTCATCGAATACACCTCGTTCGGACGCATGGATCTTCAACCCGATGAACGTAACCTTCCGGGTTGAACGTTTCCACCGAATTGGCCGAGAGATGGTCAATCCTCGCCATCCCCCGCCGCCCGCGATCCCGGACCCTTGGTGACCTGCGTCCACAATCACACTGCGGCGGAAGTGGATTCGGTGGATCCGGTGCAGCAGGCACAGTTTCTTCCAAGGAGCGTCGTTCACTCTCGCAATGCCTCGTCAAAAGGATTTGACTGCTCCGCACGGCCCGCACAATGTTCTCGACATGACCACCATCGAAGTAGCACTCGAAACAGCGCCTCCCGAAGCCTATCTGGGCGGTGACGAGTTCATCGATCCACAGGACCGAGCCGTCCAGGAGCTTGCACTGACGGTGCGGCAGCAGGCAGGCAGCGACATCTCATTCACCAAGGCTGCATTCGAATGGGTGCGAGACGAGGTGGCGCACTCATACGACGTCCAGGACCCACGGGTGACGCTGACCGCCGGTGAGGTTCTCGCGCAGCGCGTGGGGCTCTGCTACGCAAAGTCGCACCTACTGACGGCGCTCTTGCGAGCGGAAGGCATTCCGACCGGCCTGTGCTACCAGCGTCTCGCTCACGGAGATGGACATGTCCTGCACGGGCTGGTGGCGGTCCACCTCAACGGCGCCTGGCATCGCCAGGATCCGCGCGGCAACAAGGACGGTGTCGATGCGCAGTTCTCGCTCGACTCGGAACAACTCGCCTGGCGGGTTGACCGCTCCCGGGGGGAGGTCGACTATCCGAAACTCTTCACCTCACCCGCACGGTGCGTGGTCGACACGCTTCGCAGCACCACAGATGTGCTGTCGCTCTACGACACCGGCCTCCCAACCGAGCTCTGACCCGGCGCGCACCAGCGGGGAATCCGGGCCCCGACACCGGCCGAGCCGCATGATCGGACGATTGCTCGTCGATGGACGGCGGCTCGTGCCGCCGCCGGCGATGCCGGAACCCGTCAACCCGCGATCAGGGGATTTCGGAGGGTGCCGACCCCCTCGATCCAGCTGACCAGGGTCTGGCCCGGGGCCAGGAAACGCTGCGGGGTGCGGGCCATGCCGACTCCGTCGGGGGTGCCCGTGAAGATGACGTCGCCGGGCAGCAGCGGGCACACCGACGACAGGTGCGCCACCAACTCCGGGATCGTGAAGATCATCTCGGAGGTGCGACCCTTCTGCAGTACCTCCCCGTCGTCGAGGGCACAGCCGATCTCCAGGTTGTCCCGGTCGGGCAGTTCGTCGACGGTGACCAGTTCCGGTCCGATCGGCGCGAACCCGCGGAAGGACTTGGCGAGCGAGAACTGCGGGGCCGCACCCTTGAGCTGCAGCGTCCGCTCGGAGATGTCCTGTCCGACGGCAACTCCCGCGATGTGGTCCCAGACGTCCGCCTCGCCGACGTGGTCGCAGCGGGTGCCGATGACGGCGACCATCTCGACCTCCCAGTCCACGGTCTCGGTGGGCAGGGCGACCGGCTGCTCGTGGCCGGTGATCGAGGTGGGGAACTTGGTGAACACGGCGGGCACCGGCGGCAGCGCGATGTTGGACTCCGCGGCGTGCTCGGCGTAGTTGAGGCCGATCGCGAACACCTGACGCGGCCGGGGGACGGGCGCACCCCACACCGTGCGTTCGGTGACCGCGATGCGCGGGTGCGCGGCGGCGTCGACGGTCGCGGCCCACTCGACGAAGGCGGCCCAGTCCTCGTAGACGGCCTGCGGGTCGGCGCCGAACCGGCCGCCGCTGGCCGCCTCGACGTCGATGTGTCCGCCGGCCACGGCCAGGGCCAGTCGTCCGTCGATGTTCGCAACCCGCATGACACGTCTCCTCGGTGCAGTGGTCGCCGCGCGGTCCTGCGGCGTGGCACCATCCTGCACCCCGATGGTCGACAAAGCAAGAAAATAACGTTATTTCTCGGGAATGACGTGAGCCGCTAGGGTCGTGCCATGGGAACCGCCAGTCCGACGACCCGCGCGGGCGCGGTGTACGAGCAGATCAGGGCCGACATCATGCGCGGTCGGCTGCAGCCCGGGCAGCGGCTGCGGTTCGTGGAGCTCACCGAGAAGTACTCGGTGAGCCAGTCGGTGGTCCGCGAGGCCCTGACCCGACTGGCCGAACAGGGGCTCGCGATCTCCCTGCCGCAACAGGGCTTTCGCGTCGTCACGCTGTCCCTGATGGACCTCGACGAACTCACCGAGGCGCGCCGGGAACTCGAGTCGCTGGTGTTCCGCCGCGCCGTCGAGCGCGGAGACGTGCACTGGGAATCCGCCGTCGTCGCCGCCCACCACCTGCTCGCGGCGACGCCCCCGGCCACCCCGGACGGCGAGGCGAACCCCGAGTGGGACGACGCCCACGAACGTTTCCACCGCGCGCTGCTCGACGGCTGCGGCAACTCCCGCCTGCTCGAGGTCGCGCTCTCGCTGCGCGAGTCCGCCGCGCTGTACCGGCACTGGTCGGGGCACCTCGGCGACGATCCCGGCCGTGACGTGGCCGCCGAGCACCGCGGACTCGTCGACGCCGCACTCGCCCGGGATGCCGACCTCGCCGCCGAGCGGCTCGCCACGCACATCGAGCGGACGTCCGCCGCGCTCCGGCCCGTCGCCGACAGCGCTCAGGCCTGATGTGCCGCCAACCAGTCCGCGCGTCGCCGGGCGGAGGCGCGGGAGAGCCACGCGTCCTCGATCACCTCGGCGAGTTCGCGGCGGGTCAGCTCGCCGATCCGGCCGGCCCGGACCAGGACCGACGGATGTCCGTCGAAATGCGCGGTGGTGAAGAACGGGGATCGCGGATCCTGCACGAGCGCCAGCTTGTCCGACTCTGACGGCACCCAGATCACGATGACGTCGGTGTAGCGCGCGCCGGATGCGGGATCGACCGCGTCGGGTCGCGGAGTTCGGAAGAAGACGAACGACTTTCCGCCGACCTGGTAGATCGGATTCCCCCGCGGGCCGTGCTCGACGGTGACATGTGGCATCGCCGAGGCCAACTCGTGCACGTCCTCGATGCGTGCGCGGCACCGTGCCGACATGGCCGGCAGCCTACGCCGGATCGGAGGACCGCGGGCATGCTCAGTGCCCGGTGCGCCGCAGGGTGACCCGGTAGGTGTAGTGCTCGGGCAGGAAGTAGCTGACGGCGAGTTCGTCGGCCAGCCCGTCACCGTCGCTGTAGAGGCGGTCGACCCGCAGCATCGGGTGCCCGTCGGCGCAGTCCAGTTGCCCGGCCACCGCAGGTGGTGCAGGCGCCACCGTGATCGACTGCGCGGCTTCGACAATCGGGCTGGAGAGGAGAGGTTCGAGCAGGCCGATGATGGTCCACGCGCTGGACGCTCCGGGCTGCAGTTCCGGTGCGTCGATCACCAGGCGGGCGATGCGTTCGGGCAGCGAGACGGTGGTGACGACGAACGGAATCCCGTCGTGCAGTCGGCGAAACATCATGCGGTACACCACGTCCGTGTCCAGACGCAGGCGGCTGGCGGTCTCGATGTCCACCCGGCGGCGGAGCGGTTCGAGCACCTCCATGGTGGTGTCGGCGGACAGGTTCATCAGGTCCTCGATGGACCCGAGCTGCCGCAGGTACCGTCCGTCCGGCTCGGTCGCGAAGGTCCCGCGTCCGGGCACGCGGTAGACGATGCCCTCGGCGACCAGGTCCTGGAACGCGCGGCGCACCGTCTGCCTGCTGAGGTTGTGTTCCTGGGACAGTTCCGATTCCGTGGGCAGCCGGACGCCGCCCCGGTACCGACCCGACGCGATCTCACGCCGCAACCTGTCCGACAGCACCCGGTACGCCGGCCCCGAATCATTCATCGCGGTTCATTCTAGATCCCGCCGCGCGCCACCAACTGCCCGGCGATGACGTTGCGCTGGATCTCGTTGGTGCCCTCGCCGACGATCATCAGCGGCGCGTCCCGGAAATACCGCTCCACGTCGTACTCGGTGGAGTAGCCGTAGCCGCCGTGGATGCGCACCGCGTTCAGGGCGATCTCCATCGCGACCTCCGACGCGTACAGCTTGGCCATGCCCGCCTCCATGTCGCAGCGGTCCCCGCTGTCGTACTTCTCGGCCGCGTACCGGGTGAGCTGGCGGGCGGCGGTCAGCTTGGTCGCCATGTCGGCCAGGTAGTTGCCGATCGACTGGTGCTTCCAGATCGGCTGCCCGAAGCTCTCCCGCTGCTGCGCGTAGGCGAGCGAGTCCTCCAGTGCGGCGGCGGCGACCCCGAGAGCGCGGCACGCGACCTGGATCCGGCCGGTCTCCAGACCCTTCATCATCTGACCGAAGCCCTTGCCGGGCTCGCCCCCGAGGATGGCCGTCGCCGGGATCCGGTAGTTGTCGAACGCCAGCTCGCAGCTCTCGACGCCCTTGTACCCGAGCTTGGGCAGATCCCGCGAGACCGTCAGTCCCGGGCCGTGTTCGACGAGGACAATCGAGATCCCCGAGTGCCGTGGCTGCGCCTTCGGATCCGTCTTGCACAGCAGCGCGATCAGGCCGGACCGGCGGGCGTTGGAGATCCACGTCTTGGCGCCGGTGATCACCAGGTCGTCCCCGTCCGTCTTCGCGGTGGTGGCCATGTTCTGCAGGTCCGATCCGCCGCCGGGCTCGGTGAGCGCCATCGTCGCGCGGACCTCGCCGGTGGCCATCCGCGGCAGATACTGCCGCTTCTGCTCCTCCGTTCCGAACAGGGTGAGCAGCTTCGCGACGACGGTGTGGCCACCCATCGCGCCGGCCAGGCTCATCCAGCCCCGCGCCAGTTCCTCGGTGACCCGCGCGTAGCAGGGCATCGACACCGGGGAGCCGCCGTACTCCTCCGGCACCGCGAGCCCGTAGATGCCGATGCGCTTCATCTGCTCGATCCACTTCTCGGGGTACTCGTTCGCGTGCTCGACCTCCTGCACGGTGGGTTTGACGTCGCGATCGACGAAGGCCCGCACCGTCTCGACCAGGAATGCCTCCTCGGCATCGAGGTTGTACGCGTTCGAAGAAGTCATGAATCCGTCCTGCGGTCCGCCCAATTTGTACGGCCATATTTGCGCGCCATTCCGAGCCGAGTCAAGGCATTGCCTCAAACACCCTCGGTACGGTACTAACGATTGCGAGAATTTGGCCGGACAAATGTCGAACGAGAGGGACGAACCCGTGACCATGACCTTCCGGAGCGCGCGGTGACCGCCGTCGCGGTCGGCGGACCGTACTTCGACGACCTCGCAGTCGGGCAGGTCTTCGACGACGCCCCGGCCGTCACCCTCACCGGCGGACTCGCGGCCTCCCACCAGGCGATCCTCGGTGACCGGCTGCGGATGCCGCTCGACGCCCACCTGTCGGCCGCCGTCACCGGATCGCCGGCCCCGGTGGCGCACCCCGGACTGGTATGTGACCTGGCGATCGGCCAGTCGACGCTGGTCACCCATCACGTCAAGGCGAACCTCTTCTACCGCGGCCTGCGCCTGCACCGCTTCCCCCACCTCGGGGACACCCTGCACACCCGCACCGAGGTCGTCGGCCTGCGCGAGAACGCCGCGAAACCCGGCCGCGCACCGACCGGGCTGGCCGCCCTGCGCATGCGGACCACCGACCAGGAGGGCCGTACCGTCCTCGACTTCCACCGGTGCGCGATGCTCCCGCTCGGACCGGACGCCGACCCGGGCCGGGTGGTGCACGCGGACGACCTCGCGCAGATCGGGTCGGACGCCGGACGCGACCACCGGGCACCGGCAGGCTGGGACCTCGAGGTGTACCGCGACCGGGTGCCGGGACGGCACTTCACCCCCGAGCTGGCCGGGCTCGTCCTGACCAGCAGCGGCGACGTCGTCTCCAGCGCACCGGAACTCGCGCGCCTGACGCTCAACATCGCGGCCACCCACCACGACGAGCGGGGCGGGCAGGCGGGCCGGCTGGTGTACGGCGGGCACACGATCGGCCTCGCCCTGAGCCAGGCGACACGGGCCCTGCCGAACCTGGTGACGGTGCTGGGCTGGCAGTCGTGCGATCACACCGGTCCGGTGCACGAGGGCGACACGCTGACCAGCGAACTCCACGTCCTGTCCGCGACCGCGCTCCCGGATTCGCGGGCCGGGGTACTCGAACTCCGGTCACTGGTCCACGCGCACGACACCGACGAGCCACGACCGGTGCTCGACTGGCACTTCACCGCCCTGATGGCCTGACGCGAGAGGAAATTTCGTGAACACCACCGCGAACCGGCCGCTTTCGGGCCTCCGTGTGGTCGAGGTGTCGAGCTTCGTCGCCTCCCCGCTGTGCGGACTGACCCTGTCCCAGCTCGGCGCCGAGGTGATCCGCGTCGACCCGATCGGCGGCGCCGCCGACTACCACCGCTGGCCGCTCACCGACGACGGCGAATCCATCTACTGGACCGGACTCAACCGCGGAAAACGTTCCCTCGCATGCGACATGCGCAGCGAGCAGGGACAGGAGCTGATCCAGCGCCTGGTCACAGCGCCGGGTTCCGAGGGCGGGATCCTGGTGACCAACGCGGGCGGCCGCAGCTGGATGAGCCACGAGACCCTCGCGTCACTGCGCCCCGACGTGATCACCCTCGAACTGCTCGGCAACCGCGACGGCACCCCCGGCGTCGACTACACCGTCAACGCCGGGATCGGCTTCCCGCAGATCACCGGGCCCCTCGACCACGCCGGGGTGGTCAATCACGTGCTCCCGGCCTGGGACATGGCGTGCGGGCTGTACGCCGCCCTGGCGATCGCGGCGGCGGCACGCAAACGCGATCGGACGGGCACGGGAGCACGCATCGCCCTCACCCTGGAGGACGTCGCGCTCGCGACCGCCGGCACGCTCGGGTACCTGACCGAACCGCAGGTCACCGGCGGGGGCCGCGAGGGCACCGGCAACTTCGTGTACGGCACGTACGGAGTCGATTTCGTCACCGCCGACGGCGCCCGCTTCATGGTCGTCGCCCTGACCTCGCGGCATTTCCGTGATCTGCTGTCCGTGACGGGAACCGCGGACGCCGTCGCCGCCGTGGAGAAGGCACTGGGCGCCGACTTCTCCACGGAGGCAGACCGTTTCCGCCATCGTGAGGTGATCACCGCACTGCTCCGGGCCTGGTTCGCCGACCGCACCGCGGACGAGGTCTCCGGACTGCTCGCGACGACCTCGGTGCTGCACCGGCGCTACCGCACCTTCACGGAGGTGGCGACCGGCGGCGAGCTGGATCGCAATCCCCTGTTCGAGCAGCTGGAGCAACCACGGATCGGCACCTATCTCGCGGCCGGGCATCCCGCGGCGTTCGACGGGGAGCACTACGCCACCGGGCCCGCACCCGCGGTGGGCGACGACTCCGCCGCCCTGCTGACGGACCTGCTCGGATGCAGCGCGGAGGAGGTCGCCCGGCTGCGCGCCTCGGGCGTGATCCAGGCGCCGTGACGCGGAACCGGCCCACCGGCAGCGGTGCCGCGGTCAGTCGACCTGCAGCGCCGCGGCCCTCTCCGACAGCAGCTTTCGCTCGCGGGCGTTGCCGGTGAGCCGGGCTGCCGCCTCGAACTCGGCCCGCGCCTCCGCGTTCCGGCCCAGGCGGACGAGCAGCTCCGCACGGGTCGCGGGCAGCAGCCGATACCCGGCGAGGCGGCCGTCGGCAACGAGGCCGTCGACGATCTCGAGTGCCGCGGCGGGACCGGTGGCCATCGCGACCGCCGCGGCACGGTTGAGGTCGACGACGGGTGACGGGGCGAGGCGTCCCAGCGCCTCGTAGAGCAGAACGATTCGCTCCCAGTCGGTCTCGTCGACGGAGGCGGCGACGGCATGGCACTCCGCGATCGCCGCCTGCAACGAGTAGGCACCGCGGCCGCGGCCGAGCGCGTCGGCACGGGCCAGGGCCGCGCGTCCACGCACGATGGCGCCGCGGTCCCAGCGGCGCCGATCCTGATCGGCGAGCAGGACCGGGTCGCCGTGCGCGTCGAGGCGCGCCGGGAAACGCGCCGCGGTCAGTTCCATGAGGGCGACGAGGCCGTGCGACTCCGGCTCCGAGGGCACCAGTTCGGCGAGCACCCTCCCGAGCCGCAGCGCCTCCCGGCACAGGTCGGGCCGAATCCACTCGTCCCCCGCGCTCGCCGCGTGACCCTCGTTGAACACCAGGTACAGCACCCCGAGGACCGCGCCGAGCCGGTCACCGAACTCGGACCGGTCCGGGACCGCGAACGGCACCTTCGCCGCCGTGAGCGTCTTCTTGGCCCGCACGATCCGCTGCTGCACCGTCGACGTCGGCACCAGGAACGCCCGCGCGATCTCCTCGCTGGACAGGCCGCCGACCACCTTGAGCGTCAGCGCGACGCGAGCCTCCCGCGAGAGCACCGGATGGCACGAGACGAACACGAGCCGGAGCACGTCGTCGTCGATCCGGTCCGGGTCCCAGGGCAATTCGGCTGCCACGTCCGTCGCGCGGGTCTCCTCCGCTTCGAGATCGCGGGCGATGGCGGCGAGCCGCTCGTCGTACCGCTCCTGTCGGCGCCAGCCGTCGATGGCCTTGCGTTTCGCGACGGCGGTCAGCCACGCGCCGGGGTTCGCGGGGATCCCGGACTCGGGCCACTGCGCGAGCGCGTCGGCGAGCGCGTCCTGTGCGAGGTCCTCGGCGCGGGCGAAGTCGCCGACCATCCGGGTGAGTGTGGCGACGATGCGCGCCGACTCGATCCGCCAGACGGCCGCGACCGAGCGCCGCGCGGACTCCACCGGGTCCGGGCGGCGCTCCATCGGGGCATCGCTCATTCGGTCACGCCTTGCGGCCCTCGAGTTCCTCGCGCCAGCCCTCTTCCTTCTGGATCCACTCGTTGTCCTGGGGAAAGTCCTCGGGGCCGGTCACGCGGCGCACCTCGAGCTTCGTTCCCGGCCCGAGCGGTGCCCGCTTGGCCCACTCGGCGGCCTCCTCCTTGGACGCGACCTCGAGGATCCAGAAGCCGTTGAACAGCTCTTTCGTCTCCCCGTAGGGGCCGTCGGTGACCAGCGGGGTGTCCCCGGAGAAGTCGACGACGAACCCCTCCTCCGCGTCGGAGAGGCCCTCACCGCTCAGCAACACCCCGGCCTTCATCATCGACTCGTTGAACCGGCCCATGTCCTCGATGATCTGCTCGAACGGGATGTCCTTCGACGCCTCGATCGCCTCGTCGGTCACACGCATGATGAGCATGTACTTCATGGTTCGCTCCTTCGTTCTCAGGTCGCGAATCGACCCTCTCATCCGGGACGTCGAACGAACAGCGGGCGGATCGACAGGCCCCGAAAAAAACTTTCGACGCTCGGGTGCGCACCGGCATCCGGTGCGCACCCGACGTCCCGATCAGGCGCCGACGTACTCCGCGAGGTGCTTGCCGGTCAGGGTGGAGCGGCCGGCGACGAGGTCGGCGGGGGTGCCCTCGAAGACGATGCGCCCGCCGTCGTGTCCGGCGCCCGGGCCGAGGTCGATGATCCAGTCGGCGTGCGCCATGACCGCCTGGTGGTGCTCGATGACGATGACCGACTTGCCCGAGTCGACGAGCCGGTCGAGCAGGCCGAGCAGGTTCTCGACGTCGGCGAGGTGCAAACCGGTGGTCGGCTCGTCGAGGATGTAGACGTCCCCCTTCTCCCCCATGTGGGTGGCGAGCTTGAGGCGCTGCCGCTCGCCACCGGACAGCGTGGTCAGCGGCTGACCGATCTTGATGTACCCGAGGCCCACGTCCGCCAGGCGCGCGAGAATCTTGTGCGCGGCCGGTATCTTCGCCTCGCCCGAACCGCCTTCTGCGCGGCCCGTCCTCCCTCCGCTCCTCGCTCCTTCGTCGCTGCGATGCTCGGTCGTCCTCCTGCCGCTGAAGAACTCCTCGGCCTGCGCGACGGACATCCCGAGCACCTCGGCGATGTCCTTGCCGCCGAACGTGTAGTCGAGCACCTCGGCCTGGAAGCGCTTGCCCTCGCACACCTCGCAGGGGGCGGAGACCCCGCCCATCATCGCCAGGTCGGAGTAGACCACGCCGGCGCCGTTGCAGTTGGGGCATGCACCCTCGGAGTTGGCGCTGAACAGCCCGGGCTTGACGCCGTTGGCCTTCGCGAATGCCTTACGGATGTGGTCGAGGAGTCCGGTGTAGGTGGCGGGGTTGCTGCGCCGGGAACCCTTGATCGCCCCCTGGTCGATCGACACCACGCCCTGCCTCTTGGAGACCGAACCGTCGATCAGGGAGCTCTTGCCCGAACCGGCCACACCGGTCACCACCGCGAGCACGCCCAGCGGGATGTCCACGTCGACGCCGCGAAGGTTGTGGGTGTCGGCGCCGCGTACCTCGAGCGCACCGGCGGAGGTACGCACCGTCGTCTTGAGCGACGCCCGATCGTCCAGGTGCTTGCCGGTGAGGGTGCCGCTCGACCGCAGGTCGTCCACGGTGCCCTCGAACACGATCTCACCGCCCTCGGTGCCTGCCCGCGGGCCGAGGTCGACGACGTGGTCGGCGATGGCGATCGCCTCGGGCTTGTGCTCGACGACCAGCACGGTGTTGCCCTTGTCCCGCAGCTGCAGCAGCAGGTCGTTCATCCGCGCGATGTCGTGCGGGTGCAGGCCGATGGTCGGCTCGTCGAAGACGTAGGTGACGTCGGTGAGAGAGGACCCGAGATGCCGGATGAGCTTGGTGCGCTGCGCCTCTCCCCCGGACAGCGTGCCGGCAGGACGGTCGAGGCTGAGGTAGCCGAGCCCGATCTCGACGAACGAGTCGAGCGTCTCCCCGAGCGACTTGAGCAGCGGCGCGGCCGACGGCTCGTCGAGGCCGCGCACCCACTCGGCGAGATCGCTGATCTGCATGGCACAGACGTCGGCGATGCTGACTCCGCCGATCTTCGACGACCTCGCCTCCGCGCTCAGCCGGGTGCCCTCGCAGTCGGGGCAGGTCTGGAACGTGATCGCGCGGTCGACGAACGCCCGGATGTGCGGCTGCATCGCCTCACGGTCCTTGGACAGGAACGACTTCTGGATCTTCGGGATCAGGCCCTCGAATGTCACGTTGACACCGTCGACCTTGACCTTGGTCGGTTCCTTGTACAGCAGATCGTTCAACTGCTTCTTGGTGAACTTGGCGATCGGCTTGTCGGGGTCGAAGAAACCGCAGCCCCGGTAGATGCGGCCGTACCATCCCTCCATGCTGTAGCCGGGGATGGTCAGCGCACCCTCGTTCAGCGACTTACTGTCGTCGTACAGCGCGGTCAGGTCGAAGTCGGAGACCTTGCCCATGCCCTCGCAGCGCGGGCACATACCCCCGGTGACGCTGAAGCTGCGACGCTCCTTGACGGTCCGGCCGCCCTTCTCAACCGAGATCGCCCCCGCCCCGCTGACCGACGCGACGTTGAACGAGAACGCCTGCTGCGAGCCGATGTGCGGCTTCCCCAGCCGGCTGAACAGGATGCGCAGCATCGCGTTCGCGTCGGTCGCGGTGCCGACAGTGGAACGCGGGTTGGCACCCATCCGCTCCTGGTCGACGATGATCGCCGTCGTCAGGCCCTCGAGCACGTCGACGTCCGGCCGCGCCAGGGTCGGCATGAAGCCCTGCACGAACGCGCTGTAGGTCTCGTTGATCATCCGCTGCGACTCCGCGGCGATCGTGGAGAACACCAGCGAACTCTTGCCCGAGCCGGACACACCGGTGAACACCGTCAGCCGCCGCTTCGGCAGCTCGACGCTGACATTCTTGAGGTTGTTCTCCCGCGCACCGTGCACGCGGATCAGATCGTGGCTGTCGGCGGCGTGTGACGGCGGTGACGTCGTGCTCGCGGCCTTGGTCATCGTGTCTCCCTCTGTCGCGTTCGGTGCGGTCGACCTTCCTGTCTACCCGAAGCCACCGTCATCCCGCGGCGGTCTCCCACGCGAACCCGTCCGGGTCGGTGAACGGCCCGGCGGTACTGCCGACGGCGATCCGGTGCGAGCCGCTGCCCTCCGGGGACACCCCCGCGTTCTTCGCCAACGCCCGGCGCCCGTTCAGTGCCAGAGTGACGCCGGCGGGCGAGGGCTCGAACTGAACGTACTTGCGGCCGAAGCTCTTCTGCACCACCAGTCCGCGGTCGACGTAGAACTGCTTGCTCGCCTTGACGTCCTCCACCCCGAGTAGCAGGACGAGTTCCTCGAACTGCCGGGCCGCCGGTCCCACGTCCTTCTTCGACGAACTGGCGATCGTCCAGATCGCGCCGTCCGGTGCCTGCACCGCACCGCCGTACCCCCACATGCTCTTCCGGGCCGGCTTCAGTTCCGTCGCACCTCCGTCGAGGGCAGCGGCGACGTAGGCGTCGACGTTGCTCGGCTGGGACACCACGAGCGACAGCGTGTACCCGCGGAAACCGGTCGTCGGGGTCTCGGCGGCGCGAACCGCCACATGGTCGCCGACACCGAGGGCGGCGTAGAACGCCTCGGCGGCCGCCGGATCGGGAACCTCGAGGGTGAGGGACTTGATGATCGTCTGTGACTGGGTGGTTGCCATGTCAGTTCACCTCGTTGATGCGAAGCAGGTTGCCCGCGGGATCCCGCACGGCGCAGTCGCGGATGCCGTAGGGCTGCTCGATCGGTTCCTGGACGATGTCCGCGCCGTTCGCCTCGAGCTTCGCGAAGGTCTCGTCGAGGTCGGGGGTGGCGAGGGTGAGGATCGCGTACGTCCCCTTGGCCATCATCTCGGTGATCATGCGGCGCTCGTCGTCGGTGATGCCGGGGTCGGCGGCCGGCGGGTGCAGGACCAGGGAGGTGTCGGGCTGGTCGGGGTGGCCGACGGTGATCCAGTACATGTCGTTGTAGCCGACCTCCTTGCGGACCTCGAAACCGAGGATGTCGCGGTAGAAGCCCAGGGCGGCGTCGCGGTCGTTGTGCGGGAGGAAGGCGGAGTGAATGGTGATGTTCATGGCGATCACGCTATGCGCGGCTCGCGGTGGACGCTTCTCGATTCCTGATCGGTCTGGTGACCTGCTTCGTGACGCACGACGGCATCTCCGCCGCGGAGCGCTCCTGCTCCCGGTAGACGCTGGGCGGGACACCGACGAGCTCGGTGAAACGGGTGCTGAACGTGCCCAGCGACGAGCAGCCGACCGCGAAGCAGACCTCGGTGACGCTGAGGTCACCGCGACGCAGCAGCGCCATCGCGCGCTCGATGCGCCGCGTCATCAGATAGGCGTACGGCGGCTCGCCGTACGCGCGCCGGAACTGGCGACTGAGGTGCCCGGCCGACATGTGCGCGTCGCGGGCCAGCGCCTCCACGTCCAACGGCTGCGCGTACTCGCGGTCGATCCGGTCTCGCACCCGGCGCAGCCGGGCGAGGTCGCGCAGATACTGCGCTTCGTCGGGTCTGCTGGTCACCCCCGCGATCGTTCCGCCTCCCACCGGAGTTGTCCAGCGCGACCCGCATCCGGCCCGTCCGTCGACGCCGCCCGAGTCGGTCCCGGTCGAGGACCTCCGGGACCGAATCGAGCGGCGCGTGCGGGCGAGGGTTGCGAATTCACTTGCGCAGAAGCAACTCTCGGCAGCGCGGCAATCCGCCCGTGATGCGGAGCGGTCAGCCGAGCGCGGGCAGTTCGATCCCGGCCAGGTCGGCCTTGATCTGCAACGCCAGGTACCTGCCGTAGGTGCGGACCAGCGCCAGGTTTCCGCCGTGGATCCAGAACCGGTCGTGCCCGGACCGCCGCCACACCGACCGCAGTTCGCCCTCGTCGTCGAGATCCCAGACCGGTCCGCAGGCGTCGGCGACGGAATCGCCGAGAACGCGGCGGGCGGTGTCGAGGATGCCGCGGAACCCGGTCGCGCAGACGATGGTGTCGGCCGGTACACGGGTGCCGTCCGACATGACGAGCCCGTCGGTGTCGAGCCGTTCGATCGCCCCGGAGACCAGCCCGATCCGGCCGTCCGCGACCAGGGGCGCGGCACCCACGTCGATGTAGTAGCCGCCGTTGCGCGTCAGGAACAGCGTCGAGGCGCCGGTGCCGTCCGGGCCGCCGTTGTGGTCGAACCCGCGGGCGGTCAACGCGTCGAGCAGTTCCTGGTCCGCGTCGGCGAGCATGCTCACCCACGCGCGCAGCCCCGCCAGGTACTGCGGATCGCGGCGCGCCGAGGAGGCGGCGATCAGGTCGCCGATGTCGGTCCGCTTGTGTTCCGCGTTGCGGATCCCGTCGCCCTGGTACATGGACCGCGCGCTCACCACGTGTGTCGGCCCGCGCTGCACCAGCGTCACGTGCGCACCCGACTCGTACAGGTCCTGCGCGATGTCGTGGCCGCTGTTGCCGGTGCCGATGACCACCGTGCGGGTGCCACGCCGCGCCGGCTCGGTCCGGTACCCGCTCGAGTGCAGCAGCTCCCCGGCGAACCGGTCGGCTCCCTCGAACGTGGGCATCACCGGTTCGGTGCCGCTGAGCCCGGTGGCGAGCACCACGTGCCGCGGGCGCAGGGTGCGCCGGGTGCCGTTGCGGTCCACCTCGACGGTCCAGCGGCGTTCGGCCGGGTCGAACGCCGCCGCCGCGATCCGGGTTCGGTTCCACACGTTGAGTTCCATCGCGCGGGAGTAGATCTCGAGCCAGTCGCCCATCTTGTCCTTGGGCGTGAACACCGGCCAGTTCGGCGGGAACGGCATCAGCGGCAGGTGGTTCGACCAGACCGGGTCGTGCAGCACCAGCGAGTCGTATCGGCCACGCCAGTTGTCCCCGACCCGCTCCGCCCGGTCGACCAGCAGGGTCCGGACGCCGAGCGCCCCGAGTTCGGCGGCCAGCGCCAGACCCGAGTGCCCGGCACCGATCACCAGGACGTCCGGATCCCCGTCGCGGCAGTCGAGTTCGCGGGTCCGGCGCGCCGCCCAGTACTCCGGCTCCTCCCCCGCGGCCGGCGTGCCCTCGGGCCGTCGCTCGCCGATTGCCGGTTCGTGGCCCGCCAGGGAGTCGAGCGAGGTCAGGATGTTCCGCGCCCGCCAGCCGCCGTCCTCGCGAACGAGCCGGGCGACACCCCGGACGTGGCCGAGTCGAGTGTCGAACCGGAACAGCAGCTGGATCATCGGCGCGCCCGAGCCACTCGGCACCTCCACCGGCGGCGCCACCGGATCCAGCCGCTCACCGTGCACCTGCTGGTCGACCGCGGACGCGAGCAGGGTGTCGATCCGCATGCCGCCGTGCAGGCTGCGCAGGTCGCCGGAGAAGGCGAGCAGGTCGCGCCACCACAGGTCGGGATGCAGTATCGCCTCGGCGTCGATACCGGTGCGGAGCAGGTCCGCGAACCGGGACAGCCACTCCTGCGCCGCATCGGCAACCGTGTCGACCGCGAGGGAATCCAATTGTGTTGTCATGTTCACTCTTCCGTGCGTTCTCAGCGGGTGGTGAACCCGGCGTCGACCCTGAGCTGGGTTCCGGTCACGTAGCGCGCCTCGTCCGAGGCCAGGAAGAGCACGGCATTGGAGACGTCGATCGGATCCGCCCAGGGAACGGGGATCGCGTTCGCTCCGGCGAACAGCGGAGCCACCTGTTCCTTCGTCGGATGGTCGACGCCGGGCAGAAAGAGGTTGAAGCAGCGGTCGTTCATGAGCATGTCGGTGTCCGTTGCGCCCGGGTGGACGGTGTTCGTCCGGATGCGATACCCGCCGAGTTCGTTGACGAGGGTGCGCATCAGCCCGACCACTGCGTGCTTGCTGGCCGCATAGGCGCCGGCATTCCGCGTGCCCTTGATCCCGGCCGTCGAACTGGTGATGACGATCGATCCCCCGTCGCCCTGCTCGATCAGGTGCGGGACCGCGGCCTTGCACGTGTGCCACACGCCCTTGAGGTTGACGTCGAGCACGTCGTCCCACTCGGCCTCCGTGATCCGGTGTGCCGGTTCACCACTGATGAAGATGCCGGCATTGGCCACCACGATGTCGACGCGGCCCAGCTCGGCCACACCGCGGTCGAGGAAACCGGAGACGCCCTCGAAGTCGCGGACGTCGACCTTCCCCGTGACGATGCGGCGACCCAGGCGCTCGACGCCGCGGGCGGTCTCGGCGAGATCGTCCTCCGTCGCGGCCGGATAGAACGGGGTGACGGTGTCGATGCCCTCGGCCAGGTCGAGGGCGATAATGTCCGCACCCTCCTCCGCGAGCCGCAGCGCGTGACTGCGCCCCTGCCCCCGTGCCGCACCGGTGACAAAGGCCACCTTCCCCGCTACCCGCCCGGCCATGCCGCTCCTTTCGATCGCCAACGTGTTGGCCGAAAAGTAACGACGGTCACACCTGCAGCCGCCTCGCCGTCCCGGCCAGTGGGATCCGAGTGCGACCGGCATCACACCCACCGGGCCGGCCGGGCCGCGAGGCCGCCCCGGTCGCAGAATCGCTTACCCCGGAGGCGGTTCGACGGCGAACGGGTCAGTTGTAGTGCGGGTTGTTGGCCTGCGGGATCTCGATGCTGATGGGCTTCAGTTCCGCCATGTAGACCAGCACGAACTGGCGGAGCAGTTCGTCGAAGGTCCAGTACGCCTGCGGGGCGAGAGGGAGCGGGAGCAGCCCCTCCCGTACCGCGATGAAGGGCGGCCACGCCACGTCCAGCAGGGGCCCCCACACCGGCTCCCGCGGGATCCGCAGCCAGTCGGAGATCTGATTGCCGAGAGTGAACCGGGTCAGCGCACCCAGGATGGGCCTGCTCAGCAGCGTGGCATCGAGCCCCGAGCCGAGGTCGAGGAGGATGTCCGCCAGCTTGATCCCCTCGGGGGTCGGGGCGAGCACCGGATCGAGCACCTGGGTCGCCTGGGACTCGGCCTGATCCCACGAGCCGGGGATGTACTGGTCCTCGATGCCGAGCATGTGCGCGCTGACCTGCCAGGAGTGCAGGAAGGCATCGGCCTCGGCGGCGGGAATCGGCACCTTCCACTTCCGCAGGGTCCGCATGACGGTGGTGGGCAGGCTGTGCCAGGTGACCATCATGTCGTGCTGGCTGATCGGAATGTCCTCGGGTGCGGCGCCGACCCAGTGCGGGGACTGCGGAAGCACGTGGCGCACCGCGGCGTGGACGAGGCGGGTCTTGACGGCGGTCACGATCATCGAGCCATCGGGCTGGTACGCGTTGCGAGACCCGATGTCGTAACCCAGTTTTGCGGTCTTGGAGATGCGGTCCTTCATGTCCGCGCCGCCCTGGGAGTAGTAGACCGCGCGCGCCTCCTTGGGGATGACGGTGCTCATCATGCCGCTGGCGAAGCCGTACAGGACGCCGAGATAGAGCCCGCGCTTCTCGTTGAACTTCACCGCGGTGGCGAGCTTGCCCTGATCCGTCCAGGCCGGGAGCTGCCGGGCCCGTTCCATGAAGTCGCGCAGATCGGTGGGCAGGCCGTCCGGCAGCGGTTGCCCGTTCCGGGTCCACTTCCGCAGGAGTTCGTTCACCTTCGGCACGTCACCGCGGTCGAGGAGCGAGGCCACGAGGGGATCGGCCTCGGTGTCCCAGACCTGCCGCGGGTCCGCCCCACTGCCCGCGCCCACCACCGAGCCGGCCGGTGACCACCTCCACGGTTGTGCGCCGGCCGGTGCGGCCATCGCGAATGCGCCGAGCGCGCCAAGCGCCCCGCCGGCCTTCAGTAGGTTTCTCCTGCTCAGGTACTCCATCTCGGCTCCCCCGCCCAACGCCTGAATGATTGATGATGCAATGAAACATGCGCTGTAACTCTGTAACATTGTCTAGCATGTTGTGGCGGACGTCACAACATGTCCAGTCGGCGAAGGCTCGGTGAAACGAGGCGTAGCGTCGGCGCTTTCAGGAGGTGATCGTGAAACCCACGTCGTCCGCGCCCGTCGCCGCGAACGCGAAGTCCCTGCTCGAACGGGCGTACTCCGACGCCGTCGAGCAGGCCGACGACGGCGACCACACCCGAACGCGCCTCCTCGACGCCGCCTACGAACAGTTCTGCCGGATGGGGATCCAACGTTCATCCATGGACGAGGTGGCCAAGCGGGCCGGCATGTCCCGGATCACGATCTACCGGAAGTTCGAGACCAAGGACGCGCTGGTCGACCAGGTCGTCCTCCGGGAGTTCCGCCGGTACTTCACCCGATTCCTCGACGACATTGCACAGGCACGGACCGCCGCCGATCGAGTCGTGCTCGGCTTCGTGAGCTCTCTGCGCGCCATTCGGAGCAACCCCCTCATCGGCGGACTCATCGAGACGGAACCGGCACTTGCCGGTTCCGTCGTCGGCGGCGACGGCGGAACGCTCGCCGCGGTGCAACAGTTCGTCACGGGCCAGCTCCACCGTGAGCAGCGCGCGGGCAACGTGTCACCCGATCTGGACACAAACCTGGTGGCGGAGATGATGGTTCGAGTGTCGGCGTCGTTCCTCACCATGCCCAGTCGCATCATCGACCTCGACGACGAGGCCCAATTATCCATGGTGGCAAGGCAATTCCTCGTGCCTATGCTGGAGCCGCCGACCGCGTCGGCCTGACGTCGGCCATCCGCAATCAAGCACGCACTGCCGTGCGACTGGCGGATCCGGGGACGAGACCAGGGAGTACCAACTCCCTTCCACTTTCAACATATAGCGCACCGGGGGGCTTGCGGCAAGGCCCCGGTTGTGCCGCAGAATCGCTGACCTAACCGAGGACGACCCACCGTCGACACCGCCACGACCGGCGCCGACGGTGCGCACTCGGCACGGTCGGGCGAGACAGGCCGACGTGTCCGAGTGAGGGCGGGGTCGTCGCAGCAGCGAAAGTGGGGGCGAGTGACAACTCAGGGATACGAAGAGGAATTGCGGTCCGAGCAGGGCTACGTCGCGGGGCTCTACACGCGGCTCGACGCCGAGCGCGCCCGAGTGAAGGACAGGTACGGCGCGGCGTTGCGGGGACCGGTCGACCTCACGAACGGCGGGACACTCGTGGCCCGCGACGACGAGGTGCGGGCTCTGGCCGCGGAGGCGAGGCGACTGGACGTGGCCGACAACGGACTGTGCTTCGGCCGGTTGGACGCCACCTCGGGGGAACGTTCCTACATCGGCCGGATCGGCATCTTCGACGATGCCAACGAGTTCGAGCCGCTGCTGCTCGACTGGCGTGCGCCGGCCGCACGCGCGTTCTACGTCGCCACCGCCGCGAACCCGGAAGGCATGAGGCGGCGCCGTCAGCTCCACAGCCGCGGGCGACAGGTCGTCGACTTCACCGACGAGGTCCTCGGCCGCCCCGACGGCGGGGAGCGCGGCGGCCGGGGCGACGCCGCCCTGCTCGCGGCGGTCAACGCGCCGCGCGGCGACGGGATGCGCGACATCGTGGCGACCATCCAGGCCGAGCAGGACGAGATCATCCGCCTCGACCACCCCGGCGTGCTGGTCATCGAGGGCGGTCCGGGCACCGGCAAGACCGTCGTGGCGCTGCACCGCGTCGCGTACCTGCTCTACACGCAGCGGAAGCAGATCGAACACCACGGAGTGCTCGTGGTCGGCCCGAACTCGGCGTTCCTCAACCACATCGGCCGCGTGCTGCCGTCGCTGGGCGAGACCAATGTCGTGTTCACGACCACCGGCGACCTGGTGCCCGGCCTGCACGTCACCGCCGAGGACGCTCCCGACGCCGCCCGGCTCAAGGGCTCCCTCGCGATCCTGGGGGTGCTGGCGGCGGCGATCGCCGACCGGCAGCGACTTCCGGAGGATCCGCTGCCGATCGAGCTGTCGGGTGTCGCGCTGCGGATCGACGCCGAGACCGCGGAGTGGGCCCGGGACGAGGCACGCGCGAGCGACTTGCCGCACAACGAGGCCCGCGCGGTGTTCCGCGAGATCGTCACATACGTGCTCACCGAGCGCGCCATCGGCCGCATCGGGCGGGGGTGGCTGTCCCGGAAGGACAGCGGCGCCCGGGAACAGCTACGGACGGAGCTGGTCGCCGAGCTCGCGGACAACGACGGGTTTGCCGCCGCACTCGACGAACTCTGGCCGACACTGTCTCCGGAAACCTTTCTGGCACAGCTGTTCTCGTCCACTGATCGACTGCAGGCGGCGGGTGCCGACCGGTCGTTGTGGCGTGCGGACGGCGACGCGTGGACGGTGTCGGACGTGCCCCTGCTCGACGAACTGGCCGACCTGCTCGGCCGCGAGAAGTCGGTCGACCCGGACGAGGCGCGCGAGCGGAGAGCCCGGACCGACTACGCCGCACGCGTGTTGGACGGTCTGGTCGCCCGCGCCGATCACATGGAGGACGACGACCTCCGCCTGTTCGCCACCGACGTGTTGGACGCCGAAGGTCTGGCGGAGCGCTTCCTCGAGCGCGACACCCGGGAGCTCGCCGAACGCGCTGCCGCGGACCGCGACTGGACCTACCGGCACGTCGTGGTCGACGAGGCCCAGGAACTGTCCGAGATGGACTGGCGGGTGCTGATGCGACGCTGCCCGGGTAAGTCCTTCACGGTGGTCGGCGATCTCGCCCAACGCCGGTCGGCGGCCGGAGCGACCTCGTGGGCCACGATGATGGAACCGTACGTGCCCGGCCGCTGGGTCTACCGGCCCCTGTCGGTGAACTACCGCACGCCCGCGGAGATCATGACCGTCGCCGCCGCGCTGCTCGCCGAGTTCGCACCCGGCGTCCAGCCGCCGGATTCGGTCCGCTCCTGCGGCGTCCAGCCGTGGTCCAGGCGGGTCACCGCGGACGAACTGCCCACCGCCATCGAGGAGTTCGTTCGCGAAGAGGAGTGTCGCGAAGGAACCAGCATCGTGATCGGGCCACCGGGAGTGCCGGGCGCGGTGACGCCCTCCGAGACGAAGGGTCTGGAATTCGATGCCGTTCTGGTGGTGGAGCCGGAGCGGATCCTCGCCGGACCCCGTGGCGCGGCGGAACTCTACGTCGCCCTGACCCGCGCCACCCAACGTCTCGGCGTCCTGCGCCTGGGACCACTACCGCAGTCCCTGACCGGCCTCGCCGAAATCGGCTCACCCTGACGGAACTCGGGTGACGGGCTCGCCGGGTCACGACCGGACGGGCGGGGCGGACTACTGGCGTAGCAGGCTCGAACCGACTTCGGCACTTCCGACGCCCGGGTCCGCCGAGCCGGCGGACCCGGTCCCGCCCGCCCCGCCGGAGGCCGCGCCGTCGGCGGGTTCGCGCACGTAGCCGTAGATCTTCGACGGGGCGGTCGACGTGCCTCCGAAGTAGAAGCCCGCGAACCACTTACCGGTGCTGGTCGGGTTGTCGGGGCAGGAGCGGGGAAGCGTTGCGGTCTCGTGGATCTCGCGTCTCCGGATGGTGCCGTCGATCGCGAAGCGGTAGACGGAGCCGTCGATCTGGATCGAGTACCGCAGGGGCTCGTCGGCCGCGAGGTCGTCGTGGGAGAGGGTCACCAGCGCGACGTCCGGGTACTGATGCACGCCGTCGGCGTTGGCGTAGGGCACGAGTTCGAGTACCCGCGGCGACGTGTCGGTGCGCCACCGCCAGCCGAACATGGCGCCGTTGCGCGCCAGATCGATGTCACCGCAGTCCGAGAAGCCGGGCAGCTTGTTCCAGTCGAACTGGTCCTCGGGCTGGGTCGGCGAGGTGAGGACGTACTCCGCGGTGGTGGTCAGGATGAAGTCGTAGGTGCGCGACGCCCCGCCGGGGCTCACCCATCCCGCCAGGGGCCCGGACACGCCGGCCGGGCGGCCCACCACCGCGGTGTGCGCGCCCTTCTCGATCGTGTAGCTGGACCAGCCGGGAGGGGTGTCGGGGGCCAGGCAGCCGCTCAGCGCGGTGGCCGCGACCAGCGTGGTCGCGACGATGCCCGCCTTTCGAATGATCGTGCGGCCCATGGGTCACCCCTCCGATTTCGTCACGGGATGCTCCCACACACTCCTTTCCCGCACACCGTTTTTCCACGGCAGACGGAGTGACCGGGCGGCGATGTCGCCGAACCCGGCCCGAATGCCTCACGTCGTCAAGCTGACCGCAGCAGCCGCTCAGCGGGCGGGTGCCACGGGCTGAAACGGCCGGAACTCGTCGCGGCCGGACCGGATGACCCCGGCGTGCGCCTCCGGCACCTCCTGCCACAGGCCTTCGAGGTCGCGGAGCGGTTCGGACACCACGAACCGGGTGTCGTCGCCGTAGTGGCGCAACACCTCCACCTCCGGGTGGAGAGCTCGGACCTTCTCGATCGCGGTGGAGTAGAACAGCGACCGCGTCCGCTGCTCGGTCGAGTACCGGAACACCCACACGGAGACACCGTCCGTGGTGGCGATCGTCGCCTGCACCGGGTCCTCGACGCCGCACCGGGCCCCGACATCCTCGACGTATCCGACAGCGCGAGCGACCGCGGAGAACGGATCGTCGGTGAGGCCGAACGTCAGCGCGAGGAAGAACAGCATCTCGGAGTCGGTCGACCCTTCGATCGCGGGGAAGAGCACGGGGTCCACGGCCATCGCCAGGTCCCGCTTCATCTCGGCGAAGCCCCGCAGTTCCCCGTTGTGCATCCACAACCAGTTGTCACGGCGGAAGGGATGGCAGTTGCTGCGCTGCACGGCGGATCCCGTCGACGCCCGCACGTGGGCGAACAGCAGCGGCGTCCGGATCTGGTGAGAGATCTCCTTGAGATTGCGTTCGTTCCACGCCGGCTCGACACACTTGAACACCGCAGGCCTGGCGCCCTCCCCATACCAGCCGATCCCGAACCCGTCACCGTTCGTGGTCGTCGCCCCCATCTGCGAGTGCAGGCTCTGGTCGATGAGCGAATGGACCGGCCGGAAGAGCAGGTCCTCGACGAGAATCGGATCGCCGGAGTACGCCATCCACCTGCACATACCCCATTCAAACGCCCACCGAGCGGGGTGTGTCAACACCTACTCGTTCACCGATACCGAGAACACCCAACGCTGGTTGCAGCGAATCACTTTTCCGCCGCCGCATCCGCGGACGGCGGGCACCCCGTCGTCGGCTACCGTCGGTCGATGAGCTCAGCAGTGAGGGAACACTGGAAACTCGTCACGCTCGGTCTCACGCTCGTCGTTGCCGTCGGGGCGATCGTCACCGGCCTGCTCTCGGACCGCTCCCCGGTCGAGAACGCGCCGCGCGCCGATATCGAGCACGACGTGATCGACACTCCCCTCGGTGACCCACCGCAACACGCGTGGACACTCGACGTCGGACGGCTCACCGACAACCCCGGAGACGTCCTGCTGCAGATGCCGTACCAGCTCGATTCCCACTACGGTTACGGCGGACTCCTCGACGCCGGCGGCATTCTGATCGCTGCGACCGCCTACCCGCTTCCCGAGGTCGCGGGGCAGTCCGGCCGCCCGGTCGGTGCGATCACCCTCGTGGGAGTCCGCCCCGCCGATGGATCACCCGCGTGGAAGACGCGAGTGGGCGATGTCAGCCAGTGCACCCAGAAGGTCGAGGCGCCGGTCATCGCCTGTTGGGAGCGGCGCCGGATCGCATTCGTGGACACCACCTCAGGAACCCTGCTTGCCGAGCTCGGGACCGACTTCGATCTGAACGGCGCCCAAGTGGTGGGCGACACCGTCTACGTTTCGGGGTCCGTGACCGACGGTGCATCCGCCAAGCCGGTACTGACCAGCGGTACCGTCACCAACCTCACTGCGAACTTCCGGCGCACCTTCGACGATCTCGGTGAGAACGCATCGGTGTACGCGGTACCGGCCACCGGCGCGATCATCACGCAGGAACGGGGCCCGGGAGATCCTCAGTACGTCTACACGGTCTTCGACCTTGCGTCCGGGGCCGAGCGGTTCACGTTCGCCGGCGATTCACTCCAGCCGGTCGGGGACGGCCTGTATCTCGCCGCCCGTGGCGCACGGTCCGGGTCGGTCGGCACGCAGGACCTCCTCGCAGCCGACGGCTCGCTCGTCCGCGCGGTCCCGATCCCCGCGTACTCCCCGCAGATGTACCCGAGCAAGCCGTCGGTGACACCGCCGATGTTCCTCGGTGACGGCGCATACGATCCCGCGACCGGCGACGAACTCTGGCGCAGTTCGGCTCTGGTGAAGGAGGAATCCGCGGGGAGGGACACCGCGCTGGCCGCGGTCGTCGGCGGTACCGCGGTGGTCACCTCCCCGGTGTCGAAGACGATCACGGGCCTCGACCTGGCGTCCGGGGATCAGTTGTGGCAAACGCCGTGGGAGGACGCCTACTGGATCCGCGGCGGGGCGACGGACGGCGAGTACTTCGTGTTCGGCGACTACACGGGCACTCACTCGATCCGCGCGAGCGACGGGACGATCATGTGGTCGCTTCCGCTACCGGACGGCGTCGACCCCCGGCAGGTTCACGTCTCGGGTGCCGCCGGCAGCCTGATGGTGTCGTGGCTGGACCACATCGCCATCTGGAGATAGCCGCGGACGGCGTCACTGCCGGTAGTGCTCGGCCACGGCCGCGAACGCCGCCTTGGGCTCCCACGCCATGTCGGGGTAGGTCCGGCCGCGCCGGCCATCGAGGACCTTGACGATGCCGAAGCTGGCGAGGTCCAGGTCGTCACGCGGGTCACCGTCGGGGCGGTGCGGGTAGTTGTGGAGCGCGAAGAGGAACACGAACGCGCTGTCGACCCCCTCGGAGTCGAAGATCTCCAGCAGATCGCACAGGTAGGCGGCCTGGCCGTCCTCGTCTCGGGTGTACTCCCCGTTCAACCGGATCGGCCCACCGTCCTCGTCGAGCAGGGCGATCTCCATGCTGCGCGGCGCGACGTCGCCGGCACCGAGCCACGTTGCCGTACCGAAACCGGTGACGGCCACCGGCTTTCCCTGCGCAACCAGCGTGCGTACCCCCTCCCGGAACCGGTCGGCCACCTCGGCTGACCGGATCAACTCGATCGTCAGGTAGTCGAATGGCGTCCAGTCGACCCGTTCGAACGGTATGCAGGCGTACGTGACCCTGCCCCGGAAGCGCTCGCGCACCACCGGCAGGGCTTCACCGAAGAAGTCGTTGAGCCTGGTACTCACGTCGGCGAACCGTTCGAGTCGAGCGTCGGGGTCGCCCAGCAGGACCTCGAGCCGCTCCGACGTGCTCTCGCCCGGGACGAATCCACGGTTCATGATCGTCAGCTCGACACCTGCGACGAACACGACCTCGGCGCCCTCGCGGCGGATGAGTTCCGCCCGCTCGGCGCAGTCGGCGAACAGCGCCACGATCTCGTCGGGGGTCAGTTCCAGTGGGTAGGGCGAGAACCAGACCTCCAGCCCCAACTCGGCGGCACACCGGGCGGCGAACTCGAGCCTGCCGGGATCACCGCCGGTGATCTGGACCGCGGTGCAGTGCAGGTCGTCGCGGATGATGGCGAGTTCGCGCCGAACGACCTCGGGATCGAACTCCTCACGTGACGGGCTGCCCCTGCGGACGAAGCCGGTGTCGTACGTCATGCCCTTGCCTCGCATCTGCGCGACCCCCTTGGTCGATTCGTCGATTCGTCGATTCGGGGGACACTAAGGCAAAAACCTGCGTGCACGCAATATTGCGCTCGCGCATATTTTGTTTGGCATGATGGCCTCGTGACGACGAAACGACCCGGGTTGCGCGAGCGGAAGAAGCAAGCCACCCATCGCGCCCTGCGCGAATCGGCGCTGAAACTGGCCCTCGAAAACGGGCCGGACAACGTGCATGTCGAGGACATCGCCGCGGCCGCCGGCGTCTCGCCCAGGACCTACAACAACTACTTCCCCAGTCGCGAGCACGCGATCGTCGCCGCAGTCACCGCCGAACGAGAAGCACGGGTCGCGAAAACAGTTGCGGCACAGCCTCCACATGTCCGACTCTCCGAAGCCGTCACCCACGCCGTCGTCGAGCAGTACAGCGATCCAGGCGACCCGCGTCGCGACGCACTTCTACTGATCACCACCCGACCGGCCCTGCGCGAAGTGTTCCTCGGCACCACCGGCGCCATCGAACAACCACTCACCGACGCCATCACCGCCCGACTCGACGGCGTCGACGCTCGCACCGCCCGGGTACTCGCCGCCGGCGTGGCGGCCGCCGTGCGCATCGCACTCGAGGAGTGGCTGCAACCCACCGCCACCGGCCTGGTCCAGGTGTCGGGCGGGCTACCCGACCGGCTCCGCGCCGCGCTCGCGCCCCTGGCGCCCGCTCTCGATGCTGTCGGACACAGTCACTACGGTGCAGACGACGGTGAATCCGCAACGGAGAGGCCTGGCTCGGATGGATCCAATCGACCTGATCAGAAACGAGATTGACAAGCGCGGGCTGCTGACGGCGCCGTTTGCCGACGACGGGATCGTCGTCGGCACCGCACGGATGCCCGCCGCCGGAAGCGACGTCACCGTGAACGTCGATCCCGAACTCGACGACAGGTCGGGCTTCGACACCGGTGTGCTCCTCGCCGGGGTCGAACGAGTCCTCACGATCACGCCCGCGCGATGGGCGGAGCTTGTCGACGCGGTCGCCGGCGAGATCGAGGACGCCGTCGGCGATCGGGGCGTGATCGAGGCAACCGACCTGCGCGATGACCTGGCCCTGAAGTCCGTGGCCGTTTTCCACGACGCGGTCCTGCTCTCCTTCGTCGCGCCGAAGCAGTTCCCGGACAGCTGGATCCGGACCCAGCTCGACGAGGATCTCGTCGTCGACGACGTTGTCGAGGAGGAGAAGGATGACGACTAGCAGCTCGTTGTCGACTTGCGCGACTACGGGTTTCAGAGGCTGTGCGCGTTGATTGACACCCCAGATGTGAGTTTCGGCCCCCTGCCGGGTTACCCCGACGGGGGTTCATCTCGATCCTCCGAAGTCGGGCATAATGCCCGTCGAACCCACCCGAGACCAGGAGCGCCCCGGTGATCAGCGAGCTGCAGAACGAGTTCCACGGCCTTCCGGTCGTCGAGTTCCCCATCGACACCGCCCCGACCATCCCCACCGCGGGCCCGGTCGCCTGGCGGATCTCCGTTCCCACCTATGAGGCGCCCCTCGAGTGGCCGGAGGCGTTCGCGAAGTTCCGGGCCGCGGTCGATCCGTCCAGCGTGCAGGCCATCGTCGTCGGCGGCTGGTCCGACCCCTACGACAGCAGTTCGGCCGACGTCGTCGCTGCTCTCGTCGCCGCGGCCGCCGAACTCCCCTCGCTGCGGGCCCTGTTCATCGGCGACATGACCGGCGAGGACTGCGAGATCTCGTGGATCGTGCAGTCGGACGTCACCGCCCTCCTGACCGCGTTTCCCCGGCTGGAGCGCCTGGGCGTGCGCGGCGGCACGCAACTGGCGCTGAGCCCGGTCCGGCACGAGAACCTGCGCAACCTGACGGTCGAGTCGGGCGGCCTGCCCGCCGACGTGGTCCGGGCGGTGGCGGCCTCGGACCTGCCGTCCTTGACCGACCTGGAATTGTGGCTGGGGACAGAGGAGTACGGGGCCGACGCCACCGCCGAGGACCTCGCCCCGATCCTCGCCGGTGAGAAGCTCCCGAGGTTGACCCGTCTCGCGCTCTCCAACAGTGACGAGCAGGACGCGATTGCGGCGGCGGTGGCCACCGCGCCGATCGTCCCGCGGCTGCGCACCCTGGATCTGTCCAAGGGTGTGCTGCTGGACGCGGGTGCCGAGGCGCTGCTCGGCGGACAGTCGCTCACCCACCTCGAATCGCTCGACCTGCATCACAACTACCTGAGCGACGGCATGCGGGACCGCCTGCGGGCGGCACTCGAGCCGTCGGGCGTGCGGCTGGATCTCGACGCCGGGAACGCCGACGAGGACGAGTACGACGGAACGATCTACCGGTCGGTCGCGGTCGGCGAATGAGCGGTCCACGCCTGGCGGTCGTGGGCAACCCGGACAACCGTCGCGTCACGATGCTGCTGGACGCCGCGGCCCGCGGCGGCATGCCGACCCCGCGGGTGGTGCCCTGGCGTGAGGTGCTCGGCGAGGGCGGGGCTCGGTTCGACCCCGACGAGTTGGTGCGACTCGACTCGCCCGGCGAGGATCCGGACGTGGACGCACTGCTCCGCGGACCCGGCGACCCGACTCGCATCGCCGACGGCCCCCGGTGGTACGCGTCGCTGCTCGCCGCGGTCGGAACCCTGCGTGGCGGGCGACCGCTGACCGATCCGGATGATCTGGCCGTGCTGTTCGACAAGCGGCGGTGCCACGCCGTCCTCGCGGACGGCGATGTCCCGGTGCCGATTTCCCCCACCTCGGGCGGCGCCGCGCCGTCCCCGCGGAACTGGCCGGAGGTGCGGGAGTCGGCCGCGGCCGCCGGGCTGCGGCGATTCTTCGTCAAACCCGCGCACGGATCGTCCGCGGCCGGGGTGGTCGCGGTGGAGACCGCATCCGGTGGCCGGGTGCAGGCCCGCAGCAGCGTGGAGATCGCCGCGGACGGGGTCTACAACTCCCTGCGCGTGCGCCGACTCAGTGGAGAGGCCGAGGTCGGCGCCCTCGTGGACGCTCTGGCCGGGGAAAACCTGCACATCGAGGCGTGGCTGCCGAAACCGTCGCTGCGGGGCCGCGCCGCGGACCTGCGAATAGTGGTCGTGGCCGGGCGCGCCACACACGCGGTGCTCCGCACCAGCGCGCACCCGATGACCAATCTGCACCTGGGCGGGCAGCGCGGCGACCTGGATTCCGCGAGAGCGGGTTTCGACTCGTCGGGGTTCGGCTGGGAACAGGCACTCGGCGTCGCGGAACGCGCCGCCGCCCGGTTCCCGCGCACCCTGTGTGTGGGGGTGGACCTACTGCCCTCCGCGGACTGGCGCGGGGCGGCGGTGGGTGAGGTCAACGCCTTCGGTGACCTGCTCCCGGGCCTGAGCGGGCTCCCGGGTCGCGCCGACGGCCTCGACACGTACGGGGCGCAACTGGCCGCGATCGAAGGATGGGCCGATGATGCCGCAGCCTGACACGGTGATCGCCGCACACCCGGAATCGACTGCGCCGCAGCCCGACATGAACGCCGTCGTCGGCTCGGACGACATCCTGCTGATCACGCTGGACACCCTGCGCTACGACGTGGCCTGCGAGCTCGCGGCCGCGGGGCGGATCCCGAACCTGGCACGGCATCTGCCCGGCGGCCGGTGGGAGCAGCGCCATGCCCCCGGCAGCTTCACCTACGCCTCGCACCAGGCGATGTTCGCGGGATTCCTCCCCACTCCGGTGGGACAGGGGCCGCACCCGCGCCTGTTCGCGGCGGAATTCGGCGGGAGCGAGTCCACTGCCGCCGGGACCTTCGTGTTCGCCGAATCGAACCTGGTCGAAGGTCTCGCGGCGGCCGGCTACCACACCGTCTGCATCGGCGGTGTCGGCTTCTTCAACCGCCGGGGTGCGCTGGGTTCGGTGCTGCCCGACCTGTTCGACGAGGCGCACTGGTCTCCCGAACTCGGGGTGACGTCACCCACGTCGTTCGAGGCGCAGGTGGATCTGGCCGCGCGAGTCGTGGACCGGCTTCCCGCCGACCGTCGACTGTTCCTGTTCGTCAACGTATCCGCTCTGCACCAACCGAATTGGTTCTTCAGCGAGGGAGCCACGCCGGAGCACGGGGACACCCGGGCAACGCACGCGGCCGCGCTGGAGTACGTGGATCGGCACATCGGACGGCTGTTCGCCGCCGTGTCGAGCCGGCGCCGCTGCTTCGCGATCGTGTGCTCCGACCACGGCACCACGTACGGCGAGGACGGATACACGGGGCATCGCCTGGGACACCCCGTGGTGTGGACGGTGCCCTACGCCCACTTCTTCCTCGAGGGACCGAGATGACCGCCGTCGACCTGCCCCTTCCGGTGTCGCCGGACACCGTCACCGCGGATTACCTTCCGCCGTACCAGAACTACGTGTACGCGTACCCGCACAAGACGGCGTACCGGCCGCTGCACCCGCGCCCGGCCCTGACCGAACTGTGGGCGAACGAACCTCAGGACGCGCTGTCGCTGTACCTGCACGTGCCGTTCTGCGAGGTGCGCTGCGGCTTCTGCAACCTCTTCACCCGAGTCGGCGCACCGGACGAGCTGACCACCCGATACCTCGACGCTCTGGAGCGACAGGCCGAGGCGGTGCGCGAGGCACTGGCACCGCAGGCGCAGTTCGCGACCGCGGCGTTCGGCGGCGGAACCCCCACCTACCTGACCGCGGGGGAGCTGGACCGGCTGTGCGACATCGCCGAAGGCATGGGCGCCGACCTGCGGGCGATCCCGCTGTCGGTGGAGGCGTCGCCGTCGACGGCCACCACCGACCGGCTCGCGGTGCTCGCCGAGCGCTGTGTCACCCGGCTCAGCCTCGGCGTGCAGAGCTTCGACGACACCGAGGCTCGGGCGGCGGTCCGCCCGCAACGCCGCGCAGACGTCGACGCTGCCCTGCAGCGGGTCCGGGACGCCGCGATCGCGGTCCTGAACATCGATCTGATCTACGGGATCGACGGCCAGACACCAGAATCCTGGGCCGCCTCCCTCGATGCCGCGCTGGCCTGGCGTCCGGAGGAGTTGTACCTGTACCCGCTCTACGTGCGACCGCTGACCGGACTGGCGCGCCGCGGCGGCGGCCCGGACCCTGACTGGGACGCCCACCGGCTGGACCTCTACCGCCGTGGCCGTGACCACCTGCTCTCGGCGGGCTACGTCCAGGAGTCGATGCGCATGTTCCGGCGCGCCGACGCACCGGATCTCGGTCCGAACGACTACGCCTGCCAGACCGACGGCATGATCGGACTCGGCTGTGGCGCAAGGTCATATACGAGAGCGCTGCACTACTCGTTCGACTACGCGGTCGGTGCGCACGAGGTGAGGGCCATCATCGACGACTACGTGTCGGGCACCGTCGACAACTTCCGCCGCGCCGTGGTGGGCCACACGATGACCGAGGACGAGTCCCGACGACGGCACCTGCTGCAGTCGGTACTGCAGGTGTCGGGAATGCCGTTGGCGGACTACCGCTCCCGATTCGGGTCCGATCCGCACGAGCATTTCGGCGCCGAGCTGCACCGATGGCTCGACCGTGCATGGCTCGACGCCGACGGGGACCGGCTCCAGCTGACCCCACTGGGCCTGGCGTACTCCGACGCCCTCGGGCCGGAGTTGTTCTCCCCGCAGGTGCGGGCCGCGATGGCCGAGTACGAGGGCCGCTGACGGTGCTGACCCTCCTGTACCGGGGTCCCCTGGCCTCGTGCGACTACGACTGTCCGTACTGCCCGTTCGCCAAACGTCGGGACACCCCCGAGCAGTTGCGAGCCGACCGCGCCGCACTGGAGCGCTTCTGCGCGTGGGTGGCAGGCCAGGACCGGGAGCTGTCGATCCTGTTCACCCCGTGGGGCGAGGGCCTGGTCCGGTCCTGGTACCGGCGGGCGTTGGTGGAACTGTCCCGGCTGCCGCACGTTCGCCGGGTGGCGATCCAGACCAACCTCAGCTGCCGCACCGGCTGGCTCGCCGATGCCGACCGCGACGCGGTCGCGCTGTGGTGCACGTATCACCCCGGGCAGACCCCGCACGACCGGTTCCTCGCGAAGACCACCGAGCTCACCGCGCTCGGCGTGCGGTTCAGTGTCGGTGTCGTGGGACTGCCGGAACATCTGGCGGCCGCCCGTCGGCTGCGCGCCGACCTACCCGATTCGGTCTACCTGTGGGTCAACGCCGCCGAAGGACACGAATACACCGACGCCGACGCGGCCGACTGGGCCGGGATCGACCCGCTCTTCGAGTTCAGCCGGCATCCGCACCGGACGCGCGGGCGTGCGTGCCGTACCGGGGACTCGGTGGTGTCCGTCGACGGCGGCGGCACCGTCCGGCGCTGCCATTTCGTCCCCGAGGAGATCGGCAACCTCTACGACGGCACCTTCGAGCAGGCGTTGCGGCCGCGGCCCTGTCCACTGGACGTGTGCGACTGCCACATCGGGTACGTGCACGCCGAGCAGCTTCCGCTGTACGACGTCTTCGCGGGCGGCGTGCTGGAACGGATCCCGGCGGAGCCGGTCTGGTTGTCGGCGGAGCCGGTGTGGTTGCCGCTCCCCGACGCGCCCGCACCTCGCTGACTGGTCGGCCGGGCAGCGGTGTCCACAGGTTCGGTACCGTTCGGTGTCGGCCCGCGACCGTGTGTCGTTTCGACCGGCTCTGCACATCCGAACTGGGAGGTTCCCGTGGCTGGTGGTCTCGTCGCCCTGTTGGACGACGTCGCAGCGATCGCGAAAGCGGCCGCGGCGTCGCTCGACGACATCGGAGCGGCGGCCGGCAAGGCCAGCGTCAAGGCAGCGGGCGTGGTCGTCGACGACACCGCCGTCACGCCCCGCTACGTGCACGGCTTCTCCCCCCAACGCGAACTGCCCATCATCCGCAAGATCGCGATCGGGTCGATCCGCAACAAGCTGCTGATCATCCTGCCGGTGGCGATGCTCCTGAGCCAGTTCCTTCCCCAGGCCCTGCCGTACCTGCTGATCGCCGGCGGCACGTTCCTGTGCTACGAGGGCGCCGAGAAGGTCTACGAGGCACTCACCGGCGGTCATCACGAGGACGAGGGCACGGCCGAGGCGCAGGGCGGGCCCGAGCACGAGAAGACGATGGTCAGCGGCGCGATCCGCACCGACCTGATCCTGTCCGCCGAGATCATGGTGATCTCCCTGTCGTCGGTCGAGGACGAACCGTTCCTCACCCGCCTGTTGGTGCTCATCGTCGTCGCGATCCTCATCACCATCCTGGTGTACGGCGTGGTCGCCCTGATCGTGAAGATGGACGACGTCGGCCTCGCGCTCGCTCAGCGCAAGTCGACGTTCAGTCAGCGGATCGGTCGCGGCCTCGTCGCCGCGATGCCGAAGGTGATGGCGACGCTCACCGTCGTCGGTATCGCCGCGATGCTGTGGGTCGGCGGCCACATCCTCATCGTCAACGTCGGCGAGGCCGGATTCCACTGGCCGGCCGATCGCCTCCACGACCTCGAGCACTGGTTCGGCGATCTCGTGCACGGCGGCTTCGGCGGCGTGCTGTCCTGGACCGCGGGGACCGTGGCGTCCGCCCTCGTCGGACTCGTCGTCGGCGCGATCGTCGTGCTGGTCATGCACCTGATTCCGAAGCGGAAGAAGAAGGACGCGGCGCACTGACCGGTCTGTGGAGACCTGAACCTAGGGGACCTGGAAGACGGCGGCCCCCGGGCTGACGGGGACGTGGTCCCCGGTCCGGTAGGAGGACGCGGTCGCGACGACCACGCCGCCGCCGGTGGACACCGTCGCCGGGGTGTACCGACACCAGTCGTCTGGCGCGATCGGGCCGCGGTAGTCGAGCGGGACGCGTCGGACCTCGGCGGTGCCGGTGGCCCCGGTCGTCAGGTTCCGCCAGTTCACGGTCACGCCGATGCAGTCGTACGAGTCGATCACGTACGTCGTCGGGCGCGCCAGCCGAAAGGTCACCTCACCCGGCGGACCTGTCGTCGCCGACGGGGTCAGGGACACCAGCGGCGGAACGTAGCACCTGAACCCGACGCCGCAGCCGGAGAGGAACGTGACCGGGATCTGAAAGGCCGTCGTCGATGCCGGTGGGCCCGGAGGTGGGTTCGCCGACGCGGCGGCCAGGCCGACGGACGGACCCAGGACGGACCCGAACGCAACGGCTCCGGCGACGAGCAGACGAGGAATAGCTGTCCGGTGCATGGCTGCCCTCCCACCGTGGGATCCGCCCCGACCCTGCCGTATGCCAGCGTAGCCGCCGAGCACCGGCCGATCGGCCGAATGCCAGGCGCCATCTCGGCGCCGGCCGCAACCGCTCACAACGGCGAATGCAACGGGCGGGCAGGACCCCACGTCGGATGTGTCGGTGGTTCAGGCCCGATCGTGCACGGGCGAGGGAATCCTGGTGGCGCGGTACGAGTCGCCGCTCCGCGTGGGGCGCCACAGGCGCCAGTGTTTCGCGGACAGCCGGAACGGGAGATGGTCCTGCAGATGGCGAGCACCTGGCGAGAGCCGTTCGTCGGCGGGCAGGTTGAGCCACAGGGAGAGCGAGGAACCCGCGGTGCCGAGGGTTGCGCGGATGCCCGAGCCGCCCAGCAGCCGTCCGTACCCGTCCACGGCGAAACCCCCGAATGCGTCGGGGGTGATGTCGGGATACGGGGCGCTGGCGTCCGGGTCGACGAGGCGCACGGGCGTGCGGTAGGTCAGCGCGGCCAGGGAACGCCCGTGGGTCGTTACCGCGTCGGGTCCGACGACGACGAGCGCATCGAGGGCGTGGTTCACGGATTCGGGTGAAACGTTCCACTTCGAGTGGGTTCGGGCGCGGTAGCGGGGTCCGCCGAAACGCTCGGTGGCGACCGCCACCAGCTGTTCGGTCACCGTGGGCGCTCCGCCCGCAGCGATCTCGAACGCCCACGATGGCGACACCGGTTCGGCGCAGGCGTCGACGAAACCCTGCAGACGCCGGAATGCCTCGTGAGGATGCTTGGCGCGAAGCGAGTGCGCACCGCCCGCGGACCCGGGCAGTCCGTCATAGGTCACCACCTGAGGGAGGGTTGCGTCCCGTGTCGTCCGCGCCACCTGCACATCGTAGATATCCGGTGACGCGCGCCCATGCCCCGATGGAGGTTCCGCGCCAACACCCGCCGGTATTACGAACGGATGCACCGCTTCCCGGGTGGACTGATCGTGCTCGGCGACGGTCTGTGCAGCTTCAACCCGATCTACGGCCAGGGAATGCCGACCAGCACCCGCGACGCGATGACGTTGTGGGAATGCCTCGACCGTGGCGTCCGCAGGGGCGAGAGCCTCGACGCGATCGCCCACCGCTTCCGGCAGAGTTCTGGCGGCTGTCCTCGCCGAATCGGCACGGGTCGGTCGCCTTCGCCCGGGAGGTCGGGACGCCATCGCACCGGCGGTCGGCGTGGGCTCGCCGAAGATATGACGGCGTCCGGCCCCGGCGACTCGCGCAGCTCCCGGTCGGTCAGGCGCTGACACCGGCGGTGAGGATGGAGGCGAGTTCGCGGTAGGCGCTCGCGTCGTCGAGTCCGGTGTCGGCGCGGACGCCACCCTGCTGGATCCGCACCATCATCGTCGCGGCGAGGTCCGCGGCGAATGCGGCGTGCACCCGCCGGAAATCGCCGGTCGCGACGCCGTCGCTGATCAGCTCGTGCACACGGCGGGCCGCGATGCGGGTGTTGCGTTCGTACACCTCGCGGGCGGGGGTGAGCGCGTCCAGATCGGCCATGTACTGGTCCGACGCGTCCGCGAGGGCCTCGCCGACCGCGGTCAGGTACGCGGCGATGCGGTCGCGCGGGCCGGTAGTCGCGGAGACACTCGCCTCGACACGCTCGGTCGCACGCTTGAAGAAGTGCACCGTCGCGGCGGTGACCAGCTGTTCCTTGCTCCCGGCCAGGGTGTAGAGGGTGGACTTCGAGCACTTGAGCCGGGCCGCGATCGCGTCGAGCGTCAGATGCGCGAAGCCCTCGGCGAGAAACAGCTCGACCAGGGCGTCGAACAGTTCTGTGCGTCGGGCGGTCGCGAAGGACGAACGGGTCTCCATACGGTGGATAGTACTGCCGGACCGCTTGCAGTACTCTCGAGTGAACAGTACTGTGCTCCGTAATTCAGTACTACCTTCCGTGTGATCTGCGAGGAGAAGCCGTGGCCGTCGACCGCCTGCTGCCCACCGACGAGGCGCGGGATCTGATCCAGCTCACCCGCGACGTCGCCGACAAGGTCCTGACACCGATCGTCGACGAGCACGAGAAGACCGAGACCTACCCCGAGGGCGTGTTTGCGACGCTCGGCGAGGCGGGACTGCTGAGCCTGCCGTACCCGGAGGAGTGGGGCGGCGGGGGCCAGCCCTACGAGGTGTACCTGCAGGTGCTCGAGGAGATCGCCGCCCGCTGGGCCTCGGTCGCGGTGGCGGTCAGCGTCCACAGCCTGGCCTGCCATCCATTGATGGCGTTCGGCACCGACGAGCAGAAGCAGCAGTGGCTTCCGGAGATGCTCGGCGGCAACACGATCGGCGCCTACAGCCTCTCCGAGCCGCAGGCCGGATCCGACGCCGCGGCCCTCGCGTGCAAGGCCACCGCGACCGACGGCGGATACCGGGTCAACGGCGCCAAGGCGTGGATCACCCACGGTGGGATCGCCGACTTCTACAACCTGTTCGCCCGCACCGGTGAGGGTTCGAAGGGCATCTCGTGTTTCCTGGTCCCGAAGGGCACCGAGGGGCTGAGCTTCGGCAAGCCCGAGGAGAAGATGGGCCTGCACGCGGTGCCCACCACCTCCGCCCACTACGACGACGCCTTCGTGCCCACCGAGCGGCGCATCGGCGCCGAGGGCCAGGGTCTGCAGATCGCGTTCAGCGCGCTCGATTCCGGTCGCCTCGGCATCGCCGCCGTCGCGGTCGGGCTCGCCCAGGCCGCCCTCGACGAGGCGGTCGCCTACGCCCGGGAGCGGGCGACGTTCGGCCGCAAGATCATCGACCATCAGGGCCTCGGATTCCTGCTCGCCGACATGGCCGCCGCCGTCGACTCGGCCCGGGCCACGTACCTCGACGCTGCCCGCAGGCGCGACGCCGGACTGCCCTACTCCCGCAACGCCTCGGTCGCCAAACTCGTCGCCACCGACGCCGCGATGAAGGTGACCACCGACGCCGTCCAGGTGCTCGGCGGCTACGGCTACACCCGCGACTTCCGCGTCGAGCGGTACATGCGCGAAGCGAAGATCACCCAGATCTTCGAGGGCACCAACCAGATTCAGCGCCTCGTGATCAGCCGCCACCTCGCCGGCTGACCTCTCCCCACACCGAAAGAGACCCATGCCCACCTCCGTGATCGTTGCCGGCGCCCGCACCCCGATGGGTCGCCTCCTGGGATCGTTGAAGGACTTCTCCGGCGCCGACCTCGGCGGCATCGCCATCAAGGGCGCACTCGACAAGGCCGGCGTGTCCCCGGATCAGGTCGACTACGTCATCATGGGCCAGGTCCTCACCGCCGGCGCCGGGCAGATCCCCGCCCGGCAGGCCGCAGTCAAAGCCGGCATCCCGATGGATGTTCCGGCCCTGACCATCAACAAGGTCTGCCTGTCCGGTGTCACCGCGATCGCGATGGCCGACCAGTTGATCCGCGCCGGCGAGTTCGACGTCGTCGTCGCCGGCGGCCAGGAATCGATGAGCCAGGCACCGCACCTGCTCGAGAAGAGCCGCACCGGGTTCAAGTACGGCGACGTCACGATGCGCGATCACATGGCGTTCGACGGACTCCACGACATCTTCACCGATCAGGGCATGGGCAACCTCACCGAGTACGCCAACATCGACGAGCGGGCGGTCTCCCGCGAGGAGCAGGACGCCTTCTCCGCGGCCTCGCACCAGAACGCCGCCCGCGCGTGGAAGGACGGCCTGTTCGACGACGAGGTCGTGCCCGTGGAGATTCCGCAGCGCAAGGGCGACCCGCTCCTGTTCACCACCGACGAGGGCATCCGCCCCGACACCACCACCGAGACCCTGTCGAAGCTGCCGCCCGCGTTCGCGAAGGACGGCACCGTGACCGCCGGATCGGCCTCGCAGATCTCCGACGGCGCGGCCGCGGTCGTCGTGATGAGCAAGGCCAAGGCCGAGGAGCTCGGGCTGAGCTGGATCGCCGAGATCGGCGCCCACGGCGTGGTCGCCGGGCCCGACTCGACACTGCAGTCGCAGCCGTCCCGCGCCATCGCGAAGGCGTGCCAGCGGGAGGGCATCGCCCCGACCGACCTCGATCTCGTCGAGATCAACGAGGCGTTCGCCGCGGTCGGCGTCGCCTCCACCCGCGAGCTCGGACTCGACCCGCAGCGCGTCAACGTCAACGGCGGCGCGATCGCGCTCGGTCATCCGCTCGGCATGTCCGGCGCCCGCATCGCCCTGCACCTCGCGCTCGAACTCCGCCGCCGCGGCGGTGGCACCGGCGCCGTCGCACTCTGCGGCGGCGGCGGTCAGGGCGACGCCCTGATCCTGCACGTCCGCTGACACCGAACCGCCTCGGGCACAGCGCTCTCCGTGACGGGAGCGCGCACACGAACCCACACCATAGGAGCACCATGAACATCGACGGAGCCGTCGCGATCGTCACCGGCGGCGCGTCCGGCCTGGGCAACGCCACCGCACGCGAACTGCACGCGCGCGGAGCCCAGGTCGTCCTGATCGACCTCCCCACCTCCAGCGGCCACGACGCCGCCGCCGAGATCGGCGACGGCGCGCACTTCGTCGCCGCCGACGTCACCTCCGCCGACGACATCGCCAAGGCCGTCGACTTCGCGGCCGGCCTGGGCGACCTGCGGGTCGCCGTGAACTGCGCCGGCGTCGCCACCCCCGGCAAGGTTCTCGGCCGGAACGGCGCACTGCCGCTCGAGGATTTCGAGCGCGTCGTCCGCATCAACCTGGTCGGCACGTTCAACGTGATCCGCCTTGCCGCGGAGAAGATCTCGGCCACCGAACCGATCGACGGTGAACGCGGCGTCATCATCGACACCGCCTCCGTCGCCGCGTTCGACGGCCAGATAGGCCAGCCCGCCTACGCCGCATCCAAGGGCGGTGTCGCGGCCCTGACACTCCCCCTCGCCCGGGAGTTCGCCCGCCACCTCATCCGCGTCGTCACCATCGCCCCGGGAATCTTCGAAACCCCGATGATGGCCGGGCTGCCGGAAGAGGCCCAGCGTTCACTCGGCGAACAGGTCCCCCACCCCTCCCGTCTGGGCAAGGCCACCGAATACGCCGCACTGGCCGCCCACATCATCGACAACCCCATGCTCAACGGCGAAACCATCCGGCTCGACGGAGCCATCCGCATGGCACCGAAGTAACGCATACTCCTCGACCCCGGGCCGGTTCGTCCCGGCGTCCGAACCACAACGGGAAATGGGCAAGCCCTACCTCGGAAGGCCACCGCGGACACGCCGTGATCTTCGCCTACGAAGTGGGCCTCGTTCCGTGAGCACGAATTCGAGTGGCCGAAACCGACTGCCGCTCTTCCCCGACCGGGAACCGGACCGGGGAAGAGCGGCTTACGTGGTCCGCAGTGCTGAGCTGGCTCAGAAGGGCCGGCCCAGCACCGTCGCGAGCAGCTGTAGCGGCATCGTGATGAACGACGCCCCGACGAAGAGCGCCGATCGCAGTGGATCACCGGCCAAGTACCCCTCGCGGATCCACTCCAAGGTGTCGACAGCAGAACCCATTCGATTTCCCTCCCCATTCGTTTGCGATTCACCAGCATCGTCGCCCGCGAGCAACGATCCGTTACAGAATCTCCGGCGGGCAACCGCGCGACGAGCCCGATATCGTCTGCCGCCAGAGGGTTTGAGAATGCCGAGAGCGGCGCAGCGACAGCGCCCGCGTTCCATCCCGGAATGAGGAGGACGCGTGCGGTTCGCGCTGGATGTGCTGTCGGCCGACGTGCCTGCGGAGCAGGTCGATGAGGCTCGCGACTTCTACGCCTCGCGGCCGGCCGGCCGCGGCCCAAGCACTCTCGAGGAGTTGCGGGAGGTGCGGGCGGCGAGGTCCACCCCGTCGCCCGCCGACCCACCGGCGATCGAGGAGGTGGCCGTTGCCGCGGGAGCACGGGTGCCGGTACGGATCTGCACACCCACCGACGGCCGCGCGCGGGGCGTCTACCTGGACATCCACGGCGGCGGCTTCTACATGGACTCCGCAGCGCGGGACGACGTCCGGAACCGTGAGCTCGCCGATGCTCTCCGCATCGCCGTCGTCAGCGTCGACTACCGGCTGGCACCCGAGCACCCGTGGCCGGCCGCACCCGACGACTGCGAGACGGCGGCGCTCTGGCTCATCGAACACGCACAGGCCCGCTTCGGTTCCTCCCGACTGGCGATCGGTGGACGCTCGGCCGGAGCGACACTCGCGCTGGCAACCCTGCTGCGGCTGAGGGACCGAGGCGCCGTCGACGGATTCACCGGCGCCGCACTCCAATTCGGCACCTACGACTTGAGCGCGCAGACCCCCGCCGGACGTCGGATCGCAGACGAGTACTTCATCCGGGCGTACGCCGGCCACGCGGAAGACCGCACCGCACCGGACATCTCCCCCGTCTACGGCGACCTCCACGGCCTTCCCCCGGCACTGCTGGTCGTCGGGAGCAAAGACGTCTTGCTGGAAGACAACCTCGCGATGGCGGGCCGGCTCTCCGCCGCCGGCAACGAGGTCGAACTCCGGATCTACCCCGAGGCACCCCACGGGTTCACCGGCCACCCCACGGCCATGGCCAGGACGGCGCTCAGCGGCATCAACTCATGGCTGCTCGAGCGAATCACCCAGTCGTAGAGACGCAGCGAACGCCAGGGTGACCCACGTCATGGTTGCTTTCGAACTATTGCCGATATATCGTTGAGGCATCGGAAGAGCTGAGAGTCGGAAAGCGACCTCGCCACCGACATCCACAAACATCAACGAGAGGCAACAACCACCATGGAGAACATCCAGGATTTGAACCGACATGACATCAGCGGCCGAGGACGCCGCGGCCGCCCGGGACGGACGGGCCGCGAGCACGGACGCCTGGACGGCGGACCCGAGGCCGGCGGCCACGGCCGACGCGGCGAGCGAGGTGGCGGCCACGGCCGCGGAGGAGACTTCGGTCCCAACGGCGGCCACGGGCCACGGTGCGACCGCGGCACCCGAGGTGAGTTCCCCCTCGGCCGCCGTGGCGGACGCGGGCCGGAGAACGAGCGGGTCGGCCGCGGCCGAGGCCGTGGTGGCCGAGGACGGCGCGGCGACGTGCGCACCGCAGTGCTGGTGCTGCTCGCCGAGGGCGAGATGCACGGGTACGAACTGATCCAGCAGATCGCCGAGCGCAGCAACGGCGTGTGGAAGCCGAGCCCCGGCTCGATCTACCCCGCTCTCGCCCAGCTCGAGGACGAGGGACTCGTCCTCATCGAGAAGGTCGCCGGCCGCAAGAATGCCCGCCTCACCGAGGTGGGCACCACCTACGTCACCGAGCACCGCGACGAGCTGGGTACCCCATGGGATGAGGTCCGCGCCGACGTCGGACGCCCCGCCCAGGAACTGCGCGGCCTGATGCACCAGCTCACCGGCGCAGTCCGGCAGGCGGCCTTCGCCGGCACCACCGAGCAGGCGCAGGCCACGGCCGACGTGCTGACCGAGGCCCGGCGCGCGATCTACCGCATCCTCGCCGACGACACCGCCGCCACCGAGGCGCCGACCGCCGAGTAGCACCCCCGACACCCGGAGCACGCCGACGGTCAGACCATCGGAAGACCCTCTCCCCCAATCGATCCTCCGGGGAGAGGGTCTTCCTCGCCTGTGCTCGACACGGCCGGCAAAGGATCCGGGTCAGCCGCGGCCGCGATGGAGGACGGACGTGGGTGACGCGTCATCGGCATCGAACCGGGCGGCAGGGCGGGATGTCCGTTCCACCGCCATCACCAACTCACTGGCGACGGCCGGGTGTCGAGTGCACCCGGCCGCCTGTCGGTGTCAGTCGTGTCCCATACCGTTGCCGCAACGGCATCCACCCGAACAGACGCCCCCTCGCGGGGCCGATGTCACTGTGCAGCAGCAGGCACAGCGACCGGCGCCGCGGCAGCGGAGTCCGTCGCGGGATAGATGGGGTACTCCACACCCGAGAGGTACTGGACGGTGCGCACAACCTGGCACGAGTAGCCGAACTCGTTGTCGTACCAGACGTAGAGAATGGCGGTGTCGCCGTCGACGATCGCCGCGTTCGCGTCGATGATGCACGCCGCGCGTGATCCGATGAAGTCGCTGGACACGGCGTCGGTCGCAGCGGTGTAGTCGAGGTTCCGACTCAGTGCGCCTGTCAGCGATTCCTGACGAAGATGTTCGAGCACTTCATCTTTGGTGGTCTCACGGGTGAGCTGAAGGTTGAGGATCGCGACGGAGACGTCCGGGGTGGGTACGCGGATCGAGTTGCCGGTGATCTTCGCCTTCAGCTCGGGCAGCGCCTTCGCGACCGCCGACGCGGCACCGGTCTCGGTGAGCACCAGGTTGAACGGCGCGGAACGACCACGACGGTCCGCCTTGTGGTAGTTGTCCAGCAGGTTCTGGTCGTTGGTGAACGAGTGCACGGTCTCGACGTGGCCTCGCACGACGCCGAACTCGTCGTCCATGGCCTTCAGCGGCGGGACGATGGCATTGGTGGTGCAGGATGCGCACGACACGATGCTCTCGGTCGGGTCGAGGTCGCGGTGATTGACACCGTGCACGATGTTGGGGACGTCGCCCTTGCCGGGTGCGGTGAGCACCACCTTGGCCACACCCGGGCGGAGGTGCTTCGACAGCCCGTCGCGGTCGCGCCAGATCCCGGTGTTGTCGATCAGGATGGCGTTGTCGATGCCGTACTCGGTGTAGTCGACGCTCGTCGGATCGTTGCTGTAGATGAACTTGATGACGTTGCCGTTGGCGATCAGGGTGTTGTTCTCGGTGTCGACCTTGATCGTGCCGTTGAACTGCCCGTGGACGGAGTCACGACGCAGCAGCGAGGCACGCTTGGTCAGGTCGTCACTGCCGCCCTTTCGGACCACCACGGCACGCAGGTTCAGTCCGTTACCCGAGCCGGCCTTCTCGATGAGCAACCGAGCGACGAGTCGACCGATACGTCCGAATCCGTAGAGGATCACATCCTGCGGCTGCGGAGACGTCGGCGTGGTGCTGACCAGTTCGGCAAGGCTCTGTGCAACGAACTCCGGGATCGACGCTCCGTTGCCGTTGGCGCGGTACGCCATCACCAGCAGTCCGAGATCGATCTTGGACGGCCGGAGATCGAGGTGTGTCAGTGCCTCGAGGAAGGGGAAGGTCTCCTCGACGGACAGCTCCTCGCCTTCGATCTGTCGGGCGAAACGATGGGTTCGCATGATCTTGATGACCGACTTGTTCACCAGGGAGCGACTGTGAAGCAGGATGGTCACCGAGTGCGTGCGGTGTAGGCCGCCGATGATCGGGATCATTGCTTCCGCAAGAGCCTCCTCGGAGTTCCACTGTGCCAATTCCGGTGTGCTCACTGCGCTCCTCTGCCTTTCCGGCTCGTGTGACACGTCCGTGGGTTGGATGCAGCCCCGGACGAGACGCACGTCACTCGCCGGTCAGCGTTCTGAATCGGTGGAACAGTCCGCGACGGACGCCGATTACGACGTGCGCGACACCAAGCATATGGAAGCACTCCTTGGGGTCGACAAGTCGGTCACCGAAACCGTCCCGCGGGCGTGGACCTGGTCGCCTCACGGGAAGGAAGGCCCCGGGTTCTGTGCCGCTTCCCCCGGGCTACACCTCGGTTGTGAGGGCAGCATGCAAACGCCTGCTGAACCTTGCGCCCGTCCGGCTCAAGTCGTCCATCGGCGACGAACTCGTAGCCCTTCCGGGTACGTGGAGCCCAACATCGACCACCTCGCCGGCTCGTCCAGTGGACAGGGCAGGGAGCAGAGGGACGGACGGCGGCGGAACAACACAGGGAACCAGAGGTGCGGGGCAGCCTCCGCGTCCACTCGATTGTTGGTGTCACACCGCCCCCGACCCAGGTTCAGCGGCGCAGGTATTCCCTGTCGGTGACGTGGTCGAGCCATGTCGTGGTGGTGTCCGGGTCATCGGCGTTCTCGAGCATCGCGAGGTGCTCCATGAAGTCGTCGGGGGTGGCACCGTGCCAGTGCTCCTCCCCGGGAGGGCAGTACACCGTCTCGCCAGGATGCACCTCGACGACGTCGCCGCCTCGGGACTGCACCAGGGCTATGCCCGACGTCACATGCAGTGTCTGTCCACGCGCGTGCGAGTGCCATGCCGTGCGGGCACCCGGCGCGAACCGCACACGGGCAACAACCATCCGCTGATCCCCGTCCTGCGGTACCGCAATCGGGTCGAGCCACACGTCCCCGGTGAACTGCTCGGGCGGGTTCTTGATCGTGGAAGGTTTCGATAGCCTCTGCATCAGTTGACCTTTCGAGATTCGGTTGACTCGACCGTGGGCGGGGCTGCTGCCAGCGTCGTGGCCGCCCACGAGGTGAGGAGCTTGAGTCCGTCATCGGACGGCGACCCGGGCAGGGCGGTGTAGACGTTGAGTTGCAGACCTGCGTCCGCGGGAAGTTCCAGCGCCTCGTAGGCGAGTTCGAGCCGCCCCACCGCCGGATGGTGGAAGACCTTCGTTCCGCTGCGGTGGTAGCGCACGTCGTGCGACGCCCACATCCGGCGGAAATCCTCACTGCGCGTGGACAGTTCCCCGACGAGAGCGATGAGCTCCTTGTCGTAGGGGTTCTTCCCTGCCTCGGCACGCAGGATGGCGACGGCGTCGTGCGCCGTCTTCTCCCACCGCTCTCCCCAGAACTGTTGGGCCGCATCGCCGTCCAGGAAGTGGAACCGCGCGGTGTTCACGGGCTGGTGCGCGATCCTCTCCGGCGAGTCGTACATCGGCGCGTACAGCGCACGGCCCAGCAAGTTCGCCCCCAACACGTCGAGCCGACCGTTGCGCACGAACGCGGGCAGCCCCTCCATCGAGTCGAGGATTCGCTGCACGACGGGGCGCAGTGTCGCCGGTGACTTCCGGCGCGCCCGGGACCGTGCAGCCCCGGACGCGTTGGCGGCCCGCGCGAGGTCGAACAGGTGGCCGCGTTCCGCCTCGTCGAGCTGCAACGCCTCCGCCAACGCCTCGAGCACCGACTCGGACACACCGCTGAGATTGCCGCGCTCGAGCCGGGTGTAGTAGTCGACGCTCACCCCGGCGAGCATCGCCACCTCCTCGCGTCGAAGTCCCGGCACCCGGCGGTTCCCGCCGTATGCCGGCAGTCCCGCCTTGTCAGGTGTGATCCGGGCACGCCTCGAGGCGAGGAACTCACCCGTCTCCGCCTTCAGATCCATGCCTTCGACGGTACGATCGGAGCACCGCCCATGGGAGGTACTGGCAGTACCGGGCACGACCGGCACTCCCCGAGCAGCGCAACCGGGCTCTGCCTGGACGTCATGACCCACACCCGCATGCCACCGCGCGGCACGACGGCGAGCGGCTCACCACGCTCGTCCTCGATCCTCGCGATCATCCTCGTCGTGTACTTCACCCGCGCCCGGCATCCTGAACTCGGTCCACCAACTCGGCGGAGCACTCGGACCGAGCCTTGTCCTCGCCGCAACGGACTCGTACCCGGCGGCCATGCTTGCCTCGGTGGCACTGATGGAGGGGGCGCTCGCGGCCGCCGTCGGGCTCGTCACGCCCGGCGCGCGGCGAACTTACCGCGAACGAGGTAACAACAGACCCTCCCTGATTCCGCCCACCGTTCCTACCGTGGAAGGCATGCCTGTGAATCCCGTCCCCACCCTGACGCTGAACAACGGCGTCACCATGCCCGCCCTCGGCTACGGCGTCTACCAGACACCCCCGGCCGAGACGATCACCGCGGTGGAGTCCGCGCTGCGTACCGGATACCGACACATCGACACCGCCGCCGCCTACGGCAACGAGCGTGAGGTCGGTGCGGCGATCCGCCGGTCCGGACTGGACCGCTCCGACCTCTTCGTCGAAACCAAGGTCTGGATCAGTGACTACGGCTACGACGCGACCCTGCACGCATTCGACAAGGGTGCCGGCAAGCTCGGCGTGGACCAGATCGATCTGCTGATCCTGCACCAGCCGCTCCCGACCCGGTTCGATCTCACCGTCGAGGCCTACCGGGCGCTCGAGACACTGCTCGCCGACGGCAGGGTCCGATCGATCGGTGTCAGCAACTTCATGCCCGACCACCTCGACCGGCTGCTCGCGTCGGCCACCGTGGTTCCCGCCGTCAACCAGGTCGAGGTGCACCCCTACTTCCGACAGCCCGACGTGCTCGCCGCCGACGCCGAGCACGGCATCCTCACCCAGGCCTGGTCGCCGATCGGCGGCATCACCTTCTACCGCGACGGCCACAGCGGCAGCACCCTCGACGACCCCACGCTCCGCGCGATCGGCGACGCGCACGGCAAGTCCGCCGCTCAGGTGATGCTGCGCTGGCACCTGCAGCAGGGCCGCTCCGCCATCCCCAAATCGGTCACCCCGCGACGCATCACCGAGAACTTCGACGTCACCGACTTCGTACTCACCGACACCGAGCTGGCCGCGATCGACGCCCTCGACACCGGTGTCCGCGGCGGCCCCGAGCCCGAGGCGATCACGCTCGAGAACTTCGGCATCGCCATCCCCGAAGCCTGACCAGATCCACCAGAACAGGAAACCTTCTTCATGCGAGCAACATTCATGTACGGCGCCGGTGACGTGCGGGTGGAGGAGGTACCCGACCCCACCATCCTCGAGCCGACCGACGCGATCGTCCGCGTCACCCTCACCTGCGTGTGCGGGTCCGACCTGCACCCCTACCACTCGATGCCGGCCGGTGACGAGGGGTCCCCGATGGGGCACGAATTCATCGGTGTCGTCGAGGAAGTCGGCGATGCGGTGACCGGCCTGAAGCAGGGAGACCTGGTCATCTCCCCGTTCGCGTTCGCCGACAACACCTGTCCGTTCTGCGAGGAGGGCTTCCACACCGCCTGCCGACACGGCGGCTGGTACGGAGCGAACGGTGTCGGCGGCGCACAGGCGGAGAAGGTCCGTGTCCCGCAGGCGTCCGGCACCCTCGTTCCCATCCCATCCGACGTCGACGAGAAGCTGCTGCCGTCGCTGCTGACCCTGTCGGACGTCTACCTCACCGGGTACCACGCCGCGCACATGGGCAACGTCGGCCCGGGCAAGACCGTCACCGTGATCGGCGACGGCGCGGTCGGACTGTCCGCCGTCCTCGCCGCAAAACAGCTTGGCGCCGAGAAGATCATCCTCATGGGACGGCACCCGGCCCGCACCGACCTCGGGCGCCGCTTCGGCGCCACCGACGTGGTCCCCGAGCGTGGGGAGGAGGGCGTCGCCAAGGTCATCGAGCTCACCGGCGGGGAGGGCTCGCACGTCGTGCTCGAGGCCGTCGGGCACATGCCCGCCTACGAGCAGGCCTATGGCGTCGTCCGGCCCGGCGGCGTGATCTCCCGCGTCGGCGTACCCCAGTACGAGGACGCACCGATCGGATTCGGATCACTGTTCGGCAAGAACGTGACCCTCAACGGCGGCCCCGCGCCGGTCCGCGCCTACATCGAGGCCGCCATCCCGCAGGTGCTCAGCGGCGAGATCGATCCGGGGCAGGTCTTCGACGCCGAGACCACTCTCGACGACGTCGCCGAGGCGTACCGGCTGATGGACTCCCGCGAGGCACTCAAGGTGCTCGTCCGACCGTGACCCGACCCGGAGGTGAAGTGCACCGTGCACCTCACCTCCGGGGCTGTCCCCGCCTAGCTCAGGTGAACGACGATGTCTCCCACACAGTCCCCTCGGGCTGACAACGGCCTGCATGAACTTCGCAGCAGTCAAGATGGCGAACGGAAGGGATGTCGATACTCAGAGCAGTCGGTTTGGCCGCCAGGGAGAAGCCAGACGTCCGCAGCGCATCGCGCTCAAACTGCGTCACATGCGGGTACACAACGAGGCAATTCAGATTCTGCTCATCGAGTTGAACGGGCTTGCCTCACTACGAATCGAGCCCGCACGAGATGGGCTGCGTACCAGCGCGAGATCAAGCCAGCGTGTGAAGTAGGCACTCAGGTGCCGCGGGTTCGTTGTCCTCCGTGTCGGTCCGATGACTGCCCGTCAGGCACGCCGTTGTCTGGCAGAGCGTTCGGCGCTCGGTGGTGCTGAGTAGTCGCGCTCATCGCCCGCGCAGCGCGGAAGTTGCCTTCGAATCCGGAAGAAATCCAAACTCGGTTCGCACTCGGTACCTGCGCCTTTCCGAAACACGACCAGCCTGGATTCATGACAAGTGCGAGACATACAGGTCCGGAAATGGCCAGCTAGATGCGGAAGCTACACTCCTCCTACCACTACTGTTCCTCCTTGTAGGTTCCGGATCTAATTGTCCGATCCGCCTGGGACTTCCAAGATCTTCCACGCCATTTGTCCCCAAGAATCCGCGCGAAGTTGTCCCTTTCCCCGGCATCAATCAAAGCTGCGGCCAAACGATCACAGATGCACTGACAAAGGGCCTTCTGCGGTGATCGTTCCGTAGCGTAAATGCCATGCCTTACCGACACCGAGGCACTCGGTGCCAGACATTTTCGCCTGAGCGATTTCATGGGGGCGGCAGCCCCTCGCCCGGGAAGGGCGACGACGAGGTCTCCCCACCCGCTCGGTTCGCGGCGATTCTCCGCATCGACAGGCCAGAATCAGTCCTCGGCCCCGTACCAGATGATTCGAGAGCGTTCGATCCGCTCGATGAGCGGCTTCTCCTCCCGGAACAAGAGAGCCACAACCGCGATCGACGCCAAGGGCACCATACACAGGAAGATCGGCGGCAGAGCTGCGTTGTACAACTTCAGAACGGCTGCGCGGGCGGCATCGGGAAGCGCGTTGACCGACGCAGGCCTCAGCGATGTCACGTCGTGGCTGCCGAGTTTCTTCGGCAGAAGCGTGGCCAGTCGCGACGCGAACACCGAGCCCACGATGGCCATGCCGACGGTCGATCCGGTCTGATGGAAGTAGACGATCGACGCAATCGTGCTGCCTACAATGCTCGCGGCGATGAGGACCGGTTTGCGGGCCAGGAGTGATACGCCCCTCCACGGACATCATGACCGTGGAGGCAAGCACGTACGCGGTGATCGCCCACATCTGTGATCGACACCGTCGAGTTCGCCAACGATCGTCGGCAACGCCGTCGACAGCACCGTCTGGTTCAGCGAGGCCAACAGCATCGTCACCAGAAGTCCGGCGAACAGCAGGCCCACCTTCGCCTTACCGTCACCCCGATCGGACGTGTTACGCCCCAACGGCTTCGAGATTCGCTCCGAATCGCTGCGTTGGGATCAATGCGCACAACCATGGGCGTTCCACGCTCGCACCAGGTCGTCGTGGAGCAGTTTCTTCAAGTTCCGGGCCTGCGGGTCTTCCGCATTCTTTGGTGCAAGGGCGGCAGCGAGCAGGGAGTGGAACTCGGCACGATGCACACCGAAGGTCACCAGCAGGTCCTCCGGGCGCGATCCGCCATAGGGTGCCCACATGATGGCGAAGGTGACGAGAGGCCGGTCCGAGGAGCTCAGGGAATGGACCCTCTCGAGGTAGCCACAGATGCCGAGGGATCGACGCAACCAGATGACGTCGAGCTTCCGGGCCCCGTCCGGCGCACACTGTTCGGGGATCAAGAATTCTTCTGTGCCCGTTGTTTTCGCTGTGCGATGCTCGACGAGATAGTTCATCTGCTGACCCCATCCTCGTAGGAAGTGACAGCCAGGTGTGGCTGTCGAACATGTCGGCTGGGTTTGCCAGGAAGTGCTGCGCAGTCGGCATTTTGTCCTGACGCTCGCGAGGCCAGGCCGGGAAACAGCCGTTTCCGCGGCCTGGCCGCACCGACAGTGAGAAGCCGGTGGATCAGGCCACCGATCGCGGTCGTGTCACGAATGGACGCCGTCGATGAGCTGGCCTGAAACCACCGAATTCGAGGACGTACCGCGACACGGGTGACCCTGCTGCTAGCCGGATCCCGGGAATGGACGGTCGAATCTACCGGTCCAGCGCGGCGCCCGCTTCTCCAGGAAGGCGTTCACCCCTTCCGCTGCGTCGGGCTCTCGCGCGAGGGCGACAAACAGATCCGATTCTCGGGACAGCGACGGCGCGAACCTGTCTTCGAGGCCATCGAGCATGAGACGTTTAGCCAGCCCGACTGCACGAGGCGCTGTACGGTCCGCGACCTCCTTGGCTAAAGTGAGTGCTCTTTCGAGGACCCGATCCCGTGGGACGGCCTGAGTGCACACGCCCAGCCGTTCGGCCTCCTCGCCGGAGAATCGCCTGCCCGTCAATATCAGGTCAGAGGCCACCGCCAGGCCTGCGATGCGGGGAAGTGTCCAGTGCGAACCCAATTCAGGGATGACTCCGAGTCGGGTCATCGGGATCGCCATGCGCGCATCCGTGGCAACGATCCGGAGATCACACAACAGGCTCAGGGTGACACCCATACCGATCGCATCGCCGTTGATGGCGGCGATCACCGGCTTGTCGAGTTCCCGCGGCGTCACCAGGTTGTGGAGCACATCGGCGGGCTCTGCCTCCGCTTCAGAAGACGAAGCGAATCCTGCCTCGAGGTCTGCCCCAACCGAGAAGGACTCACCCGCTCCGGTGATGACCACAACTCGGATCTCGTCGTCCTCGCCACACCGAGCGAGAGCGTTGCTAAACGCGCGAACCATCGGGACGGTCCAGGCATTGCGGCGTTCCTCCCGATCCAACGTCAGTGTCGCAATCCGGTCGGCTACCTCTAACCGGATGCCCTCCGATCTCTGGGTCAGCATTAGGATGCTCCGAGATTCGTAGTGGCGATCACTTGTTCCCGCAGCTCGTGCTTACGCAGCTTTCCGGTCGGCGTCCGCGGCAACTCGTCGACGATCCGCACTTCGCGCGGGACCTTGAACCCGGCGAGACGCTCTCGGGCGTAGGCAATCAGCTCGTCCGACAGCCCCTCCACATCGTTGCTCGAGACCGGCTGCACCACCGCGACCAAGCGCTCTCCCATCTCCGGATCAGGCGTCCCCACGACACCGACGTCGACGATTCTCGAGTGCAGGACGAGTGCGTCCTCGATCTCCTGTGGGTAGATGTTCACGCCGCCGGAGATAATCAGGTGCGGACGCCGGTCGCTGAGGAATAGATAACCGTCCCCGTCGAGATGTCCGAGGTCGCCCACTGTGGCGCCACCACTCGAGTCTCGACTGGCCGCAGTCTTTGTCGGGTCATTGTGGTACGAGAACTTCTCGCCGCCAGTGAACCAAATGGTCCCGATTTCCCCTGCGGAAAGGGTAGTTCCTTCGTCGTCCTTGATATATGGGGTGCCCATGACTGGCCGGCCCACGGACCCAGGCTTACGCAGCCACTCCTCAGAAGTGATCGCGGTAGCGCCCATACCCTCTGTGCTGGAGTAGAACTCGTAGAGTATGGGACCGAGCCAATCGATCATCTTGCGTTTGACTTCGATAGGGCACGGCGCTGCCCCGTGGACCACATGGCGTAGTTTGGAGAGGTCGTAGGATTTCCGCACCTCATCCGATAGTTTGAGCAGGCGGACAAACATTGTCGGCACCCATTGCCCGTGGGTCACACTGTGCTTCTCCATAATTCGAAGTGAGTGCTCTGCGTCGAACTTGCGCAGGATCACAGCGGTACCGCCGCTGCGGTGGGCCGACATGGACCACGCCAGCGGCGCCGCGTGATAGAGCGGCGCCGGGGAGAGGTAAACATCGCCAGGCTCGAACCCGAGCGTCTCGCGCAGCCAGCGACCCGGCAGGTCGGGATAGGTGCCCATTGGGCCACCCGGCAGTGGACGTTTGATTCCCTTGGGCCGCCCCGTAGTACCCGAGGAGTACAGGAGGAAGTCACCCTCGCACTCATCATCGATTGGTGTGGCCGGGTGACTCGTCAGGATGTCCGCGTAGCTTCCCCACCCTTCGCAACGGTCGCCGATGACAACCCGGCGCCCGGTACTCAGGCCGACACCGGATAGGACGGCCTCGGCCAGGTCGACGAAACGAGCGGACGCGAAGAACACGCGCACACCGCTATCGGCGACGAGGTAGGCCACCTCTGATGCGGTCAGATGCGTGTTGATCCCGACGTAGTAGAGCCCGGCTCGCTGCGCACCCCAAGCGATCTCGAGGTACTCGGCCGAGTTCTCCGACAGAATGCCCACGCAGTCACCCGGACGGAGACCTGCTTCACGCAGATAGTGCGCAATCTGGTTCGACCGTGCCTCCAGCTCGGCGAACGTCACCACTTGCTCGCCTGGTTCGACGATGATCGCTGCCCGGTCACCGTCGAACCGGGCCAGGACTTCAGCGTCCGCCATTACTCAGCTCCTTCTTCGGTATGGGTACAGAGACCCTCGAAAGCCTCCGCGCGAAGCAGGCCAGAGCCCGAGCCGACCAAAGCGGCAAGGGATCCGGGGCCGTTGCGCGCCTGGGCGCCCCGCGAGGTGGATGAGGATCCTCACACCGGGTTCACGACCGTCGCTATTGCTCGCGAATCATTCCTCGCGAATCATTCTCTGTCGGAACCGCACTCATCCGCATCGGGGAACGCAGGCGAGACTCCTGGCGCATCGATGTCATCCGCACACGGCCGGACTCGGGAATGGCTATGTGCATCGCCCGAGTTCCGGACCGACGGAAGGTCTTCAAACTCATAGTGAACACTGCACGGCTGCTCAACGAGCAGTCCAGCTGTCGGGCCACCGGCTGAGAGTCTGGTGGCCCGACAACAGTGACTCAGAGCCTTACTCGTGAGCCTCGGCGGCGGCCTGCGCCGCCAGTGCCTCGGCATGCTTGGCACGTGCCGCCTCGAGCCGCGCGGGCAGCCACTCGGTCGGGTAGTCCCCCTCGGCCGGCTCGTGGTCACGCAGGATGAGGCGGGCAGCCGTGACGGTGTGCACCTCGGTGGGCCCGTCCCAGATTCCGTACGCAGCGGCCAATGCCCACAGCTCACCGAACGGCATCTCGTTGGACATACCCAAAGCGCCGTGCAAGTGCATCGCCCGCTCGACCACATCACGCACAACGCGGGCCGAGAGCACCTTGGCAACGGCGATGTCGCGGCGGACATCCTTGCTGTATCCCTGCCCCTGGTCGATCATCCACGCGGTGCGCAGGACGAACAGCCGGAACTGTTCGATCTGCGCGTAGCTCTCCATGATCGCCTGCTGCACGAGCTGGAAGTCACCCAGCCGGGAGCCTCTGCTGACCCGGCTCAGAACGCGCTCGCAGCCCATGTCAAACGCGTAGCGTGCCTGACCTACACCACGCATGGCGTGGTGGATGCGGCCACCCGAGAGCCGGGTCTGTGCGATCTCGAAGCCCTGGCCGGGTTCGCCGAGCAAACCCTCGGCGGGGACCCGAACGTCGGTGTACCGCACAAGGGCATGGTCCATCGCGTCGGCGGGTTCACCCATGAACTGCGTACGACGAACCGTCTCGATCCCCGGGGTGTCCCGTGGAACCAGGAACATCGACATTCGCTTGTAGGTTGACGCCTCGGGGTCGGTCACGGCCAGCAGGACGAGGAACGCCGCCTCCTCGGAGTTCGAGGTGAAGAACTTCTCCCCGTTGATCACCCAGCCGTCACCATCCCGCTCTGCCCGGCAACGGAACCCGGTGGGGTCCGACCCGCCCTGGGGCTCGGTCATGGAGAAGGCGGAGAAGAGCTCACCGTCAAGGAGAGGCTGCAGGTACTTGGCCTTCTGCTCCTCGGAGCCGTAGTGCGCGATCACCTCGGCGTTTCCGGTGTCGGGCCCCTGCACACCGAAGATGGTCGGCGCCCACTGGTACGGCGCCAGGATCTCGTTCATCAGGCTGAGCTTGACCTGACCGAAACCTTGACCGCCCAACTCGGGCCCGAGGTGGCAGGCCCACAGCCCCCGCGCACGAACCTGGTCCTTGAGCGGGTCGATGACCTCCTTCAGCCACTTCGGAGGCGTCCGGTGGTGATCATGCGGCCATAGCAGGTCGAGGGGAGCGATCTCCTCGACGACGAAGCTGCGCATCCACTCCAACTGCTCTTCGAACTGGGGTTCGGTGCTGAAATTCCACATGCTCGTACTACTCCTCGTCAGTGGTTCTGTCGGTAGAGACCGCCGTCGACCCGGATGTGGGTCCCGGTGACGAAGGCCGATGCCGGGGTGGCCAGCCAGAGGGCCGGTCCCACGAAGTCCTCCGGTGTGCCCATCCGGGCCAGTGGCATACCCTCGACCGCGCGGGCGCGAAGTTCGTCGCTCCACCCCGCCGAGATGTCGGTAGCGACCGGCCCCGGAAGGAGGGCATTGACTCGGACAGTGGGCCCGTAGGCGTCCGAGAGGCCGACGGTCAGCGCGTTCAGCCCGGCCTTCGCACAGGCGTAGACCAACTCGTCGGTACCTGGCCTGAGTGTTCCGATGGTGCTGATGTTGATGATCGAGCCGCCAGCTCCTGCCTTCATCTGCTCCGCCAGCAGAATCGACAAACGGAACGGACCCTTGAGGTTCACCCCCGCGACCTTGTCGTAGTAGGCCTCGTCGATCGACGGCAGATCCGGATAGCGCGGGGTCATGCCTGCGTTGTTCACGAGCACGTCACACCGACCGAACTCACGGTCGACGGTCTCGGCGAGACGGCCGGAATCGTCCCAGTCGGCCGCCTGGTAAGCGACCGGGAGTGCCCGGACACCGTACTTACCGCTGATCTCATCCGCGGCCACCGCACACGCGTCGAGCTTTCGGCTGGCGATCACAACGTCCGCGCCCGCTGCGGCGAAGCCGTCGACGATCGCGCGCCCGATCCCCCGGCTACCACCGGTGACGACCGCAACCTTTCCCGTCAACACACCCATCTCAGATCCTTTCCCCGCGAGCGAACTCCGCAGCGGCGACCATGAGGCGCTCCACAAACGGCGCCATGGTGTTCTCTTTGTCCGGCACGCCGTTCGCGACGGCACGAGAGACGCGCCCTTCGAGGATCACCGCGAGCTTGAACAGCGCGAGGCATTCGTAGTACGGCAGAGCAGTCAGGTCCCTGCCCGAGCGCTCGGCGTACCGTGCGGCGAGCTCGGCGCGGGTGGGGTAGTGATCGACACCGCCTGCCTGCATAGTCACCACTGGCTCCTCGCCGGGGTTGGTCCAGCGGGCCAGCAGATGACCGATGTCTAGCAGCGGGTCGCCGATGGTGCCCGTGTCCCAGTCGATGATCGCCGCCAGTCGGGCCGGCGGCTCCGGCGCGACCATGACGTTGAACGGACTGTAGTCGCCGTGCAGTATCGCGGCGGGGCTCATCGTCGGCCGGTTCCGCTCCAGCCACTCGGTGACATAGTCCAGTTCTGGCAGATCCCGAGTGCGGTAACGATCCAGCTGGGCCAGCCAGCGAGAAACCTGACGCTCCAGGAATCCCTCCGGCTTCCCAAGGCCCTCGAGTCCACGCGCCTGCCAGTCGACTCCAGCCAGCTCGACCAGACCATCGACGTAGGCCTCCGCGAGACCGCGCCGCAGGCTCGGATCCGAATCGAAGGGCTCGGCCAGCTCGTACCCCGGGGTGAACCCGTCGACCTTGTCCATGACCAGGAAAGGCGCGCCGATAACGCTTCTGTCCTCGCAGAGCAAACGCGGGGTGGGATGCGGCACCGGCGTGCCCTCCAACGCCTGAAGGATTCGCCATTCTCGAACCATGTCGCCCGCACTCTTGTCGTTCAGAACCGCGGGCGGACGACGAAGAATGAACACATCGTCGCCGCGCCGCAGCTCGTACAGCGCGTTTGCGATACCGGTTGCCGCGCCGATGCGTGTCGCTGTGAGCGGTTGCGCCGTATTGCCGAGGGCGTCTCCCGCCCAGGCGGACAGAGCTCCCAGGTCAAGTTGAGGATCGTCCGCCACAGCAGCACCTTCGGTTGTTCCACTCGATGCCGACATCGGCCCTCCAGATAAGTAATCGACAGCGACGGACATTCTGTCAGTCACTGAAATGTTGTCTCCCTATGACACTATCGGCGGTGTTGGGCAGGTAGTCAAGTGATCCCCGCCCTAGAACGCTGACAGTCGATGACACACTTGGGTTCGGCCGCCCATCGCACGAGAGGGACTGACGAGGACGATGCAGCGAGACGACCAGACAGTTGGACAACCTTCCGCCGCCCCGCATCGAACCGACGGCGCGCATGCCGAACCGCCCGCGCCATCGGATCTGCGAGCGCGCCGCCGACAGCGAACGCAGGACGACCTTGCCCGGATCGCTGTGAACCTGTTCCTCGACCGCGGCTACGACGCAGTGTCCGTCGAAGAGATCGCCGCCGCGGCCGCGATGTCGGGACGGTCTTTCTTCCGTTACTTCCCCACCAAGGAGGCGGTGCTGCGGCGATACCGCCACTCGCTCTCGGCCAGACTCCTCCGATCCTTCGAGGCGCGTCCGGACGACGAATCACCGCTGACCGCTCTTCGGAGGGCGTACGTCGACAGCGCTCACGTTCCTGAGGATGACCGTCCCCGGATTCACTCCCTCGAACGACTACTGGCCACTACCTCGGACGTGTGGGCGAAAGACCTCGGTGAGACGGTCGCCGACGCCTCTGTGGCCGGCGAACTCGCGCGCAGAATGGCCATCGCCGACAGCGACTTGCGTCCTGCCGTCCTCGCCGCCGCCATCTCAGCTGCAGCGGCAACCGCATGGAACAGGTGGGCTCGATCCGCCGGTGAGGGCGATCCGAGCGCCATGGTGGCCGAGGCCATCGACCTTCTCGGCCTAACAGATTGAGCAACGTCCCGCGCGGGTTACCCACTCCAGGCCGACGGCCGGCCGCTGAACGGCCAAACAGCCTGGCGCAGGATCCGGCTCAGCGCTGCACCATCCGGAGCATCCTGTCGATTAGCGTTCGTCGCGCCTGCGGCCCCGGCGGCCTTCGCTCCGGTGAGGCCATCGTCCTGATGTACACGGCCCCGACCAGACTGTCCCCCAACAGCGCCCGATCGACGTCGGCCGCGAGTTCACCCCGGTCGACCGCAGCCTGAAGAACCTCTGCCAGCCGCCGCGCAGTCGGATGCAGCAGCCGCTGCTGGAAACGAGCCAGCAGTTCGGGGTTCGAGCTGGCATCAGCCATTACGCGCATCTGGAGGTCCATCGTCTCGGTCCCCATTTGATCGGCGATTACGCCTACCAGAACTAGAAGGTCTCCTCGTAGGGCGCCGGGAAGCTCGGGAATCTCAGGCAGGACGATCGAGTCGATCGCATCAATGATCAGCGTCTCCGCCTCGGTCCAGCGCAACAGCAGACTCGATCTCGCCACGCCGGCCCGTTTCGCGACGCTGCGCATGCTGAAGCCAGCGACACCTCGGTCCGTCAACTCTTCACGAGCAGCCTGCAGCAGTCGCTCCTCCAGCGAGGAATCACGCGGCCGTCCCACACGAGGGTGCGCGGCGGCCTCCCGCAGCCCCGCTTCGCCCGTCATTGCACCTCCGAGTCAAGTCCCTCAAGCGCCGCGTCAGAATACAACCTTGACGGCTTCGTCCCCGGCGCACACCAACTGGCACGCCAGCACATCTCCGTTCGCGACATCCTCCGGCTCCAGGAGGTTGTTACCGGTCATTGTCACCTCACCGGACGAGCAGGTCGCGAGGCAGGTACCACACTCACCGTCCCGACACAGGTAGGGAACCTCGATACCGCGAGTGAGCAGGAAGTCCACCAGTGTGCTCCCCTTTGGCCACTCCAACTCGTGAGTCTCTCCGTCGACGGTCACGGTGAGCGGCACCGCCTCGCCACCCTCGTCCACCTCGGCGAGCACCGGCTCCGCGAACGGATCTCCGCTCAGCGAGGTGAATACCTCCAGATGCAGCGCGGCCCTGTCACGCCCCGCGGCCTCCCACCCCTGACGAACCGCCTCCATGAATGGGCTGGGACCGCAGGTGTACGCCTCCCGGTCCGGGTGTGCCCGGGCGAGCCCGGCGAGGACGGCAGGACGAGGGAGGCCCTGTACAGATTCGAGCCAATGTCGCACGGTGAAGCGATCGGGGAACTCCGCCTCCAGCGCCCGCAAATCCGCCGCCGCGATCACCGAAGCCTCGTCCCGGTTCGCGTAAAAGAGCTCGACCACTCCTCGACCCTCCGTCAGCACCGACTTCGCGATCGACAGGATCGGAGTGATTCCGCTACCCGCCGCGAACAGAAGCAGGCTGACGTCCAGGACACTCGGGGAGAACACACCAGTCGGTGGCAACACCTCCATGACATCACCGCCGGCGAGGTTGTCACACAGCCAGTTCGATGCATATCCGTCGGGTGTGCGCTTGACGATCACCCGCGGCGACTCGCTCCGGTGCGGCGAGCTGGCCAACGAGTAGCAGCGGGCGACGGAGCCAGTCCGCTCACTCGGCACCCGAAGGACCAGGTACTGGCCGGGACGGTAGCCGAGGGGTTGTTCACCCTCCTCGAACACGATCGATACGGCGTCAGCCGTCTCACGCACGACATCTGCCACCCGCAACCGTACGGACCTTGCTGTCCCGCTCATGGCCAACTCCTCATGGGTCCTCGGTTCGATTTGAACCAAAAATGTACCAGGGTGGTCTGGTAATTAGAAGAGGCGGCATCCACCTCGACCCCTGTTGTCGCACAGTGGAACTGACATCGACACCTAGAGTCGGAACATCCGTCGGACTGACAGGTCCGCCTCGATCGAGGCGAGACGGCGACGCACCAGCGGAACACTGTCCCGGTGGGTCACTATGCGCAGCCGACCGGCCTCGATGCCCTCAAGCCATCTCGGCGACCGTCGCCGGCTCCAGGACCGAGTCGGACCGAGGGGTCGTGGGCACGGACCCGGGGTCAGGCCCCACTAGACCGAAACCGCCAGGCGCAGTCTCCCGGCTACTGCGTGCCAGATCCGTCGCGACGACACCCGGACAGAGCACGCTCGCCCCGACACCCGGCGCAAGCTCGGCGAGCTCCGCAGCGAGGGTCTCGGTCAACCCAATGACGGCGTGCTTGGCGGCCACATAGGGCGCCAGTCCAGGCACCGGGACGAGGCCGCCGACAGACGCGGTGTTGAGAACGTGCCCCCGCCCCCGCTCGACCATCGCAGGCACGAAGGTACGAATTCCGTGCACGACACCGATCAACCCCACATCGAGGGACCACCGCCATGCATCGACCGAACCGGCCCACGCGGCAGCCGGGGGCGCTGAGACGCCGGCATTGTTGCACACCACATCCACTCGGCCGTACACGGCGGCAGCCCGCTCCGCCAAGCGCTCGACCTCGCCACCCTTGGTCACGTCCGCAACAACGGTCGTGACCTCCGCACCCTCGACGCGCAGACCCGCCCCGGCGGCGTCGAGGTGATCGGATCGAACATCCGACATCACAACAGCTAGGTGTGATGTCCAGGCACGTTGGTCAGTCTGGTGACTGGTGGCTTGCCGCCGATGGCGGAGTGGGGTCGGTGGTGATTGTAGAAGTGCAGCCAGCCGGCCAGGGCGGTGTTGCGTTGCGTGGTTGATTCGTAGAACCGTGCGTAGGCCCACCCATCGGCCAACGTGCGGTGGAAACGTTCGATCTTCCCGTTGGTCTGGGGACGGTAGGGGCGAGTGCGTTTGTGCGTGATGCCGAGCTCGGTGCAGGCGTCACGCCAGGCGTGGGACTTGTAGGCCGAGCCGTTGTCGGACAGAACCCGCTCGACGACCACACCGTGGTCAGCAAACCAGGTGATCGAACGTTGCAGGACACCGATGGCGGTCTGTGCCTTCTCGTCGGTGCAGATCTCGGCGTAAGCGAGACGCGAGTGGTCATCGATGACGGTGTGCACGAACGCGATGCCGGTTCTCGGCTCGTACAGGCTGTTACGTCGGCCAGTTCTCTTCGCGGTGGCTTCTCGGTTCTTCTCACCCAGCCGGCGGCCGACGAAGCGGTGCCCGCCACCGTCGGGGATGTTGCCGAACTTGGTGACGTCGACATGGATCAGCGAGCCTGGGTGAGCGTGTTCGTAGCGTCGCAACGGTTCGCCGGTGGCGCGGTCGATGTGGCGGAGTCGGTTGATGCGGCACCGCACCAGCACCGCGTGCACGGTCGACGCCGGCATCGACAAGTGTCCGGCGATCTGGATCGGGCCGAGCCTGTGGCGCCACCGCAACCGCACGATCTGCCGAACCACGTTCGCGGGAGTCTTGTTCGGGCTCGACTTCGGCCGTGAGCTGCGGTCGGCCATCCCTGCGACGCCTTCGTTGCGGTAGCGGTCTGCCCACTTCTTCGCTGTCCGCGCCGCGACCATGAACATTTTCGCTGCTGATGCGTAGGTCCAGCCGTCGTCGACAATCAGGCGTGCCAGGCGGAGTCGGGTGATCGGAGTCAGCGTTGCGTTAGCGTGGGATAAGAAGGCCTCCGGGTTGTGAAGCGGTTCCTAGACAGCTCCACTTCACAACCGGAGGCCTTCACCTGTCAGCTCGACTCACCGGACAGAGTCCGGACCAACCTCCCTGAACATCACAGCTAGGCCACGAGCACAGAAAGCCCGGACAAGTGCAAGCCCGATGCCACTCGCCGCGCCCGTCACCACCGCGACATCGTCGGTGCGCAGATTCATCCCCACCCCTCTCGGCGGCGACCCGACCGACCGGTCCAGTTTGCGCCACGAACGGACACCCAAACCTCGTGAAACAGAATAGCTTTCATCTTCTCTTGAAATTGGACCACAGTGGTATGGTAACCGTCGTGTCGACCATCACAGCCCTGATAGGAGGGCGACCGTGACCACCGATCCTGCGCCCTCGCATCGCGCCTGCGATCCCCCGCAGTCGATCCTCGTCGACACGGAACTCGGCCCTCTGTCCGCCATCGCTGCAGAGCCCGCCGCGTCCCCGCGCGGGCTTCTCGTCGCCCTGCACGGTGGTGGGTCGGGCGCTGCATACTTCCACTCGCCGGTGAGTGCGGAATCCTCACTCCTCTCGCTCGCCGCTGGCACCGGCTGGCGTGCGGTGTCGGTGGACCGCCCCGGATACGGGGCTTCGACCGGACTCCAGGACCACCGGATGGATCTCGGCACTCAGGCACGCCTGTTGCGTGGCGCCGTGGCCGAGCTCGCCGCCGACACACCCGTACTCCTCGTGGGACACTCGCTCGGCGCCATCACCGCGCTGCAACTCGCCCACCAGATCGAGCAGAGTCCCGGAGACATTCGACTGATCGGCATCGCCATCGGCGGCGCGCCTCTGTCCTACACCGCCGAGCAGCGCTCGATGCACACCGCCGTCGATGCCAGCGGACCGACGATTCGGCGGCCACCGGACGCTCCCCGCGACCCCGGCGAGTGGCTGGGGCCCACCGGGACCTATCCGACGGAACTCCACGATCGCCTGCACGAGGTCATCTCCCGGGTGCCATCGGGCGAGATGGCGGACGCAGCGAACGCTCCGGAACTGTTGACGACCCTGCTGACCAGTGTCGTCACGCCGATACAATTCGCCGTCGCGGAGCTCGAATCCACCATGGCCCCCGCCGAGGAAGTCACCGCCCGCGCCGAACAACTCCTGCGTGGGCGCAACGCGGGACTGTTCGTCGTGCCTGGTTCAGGACACAACCTGTCGCTCGGGCACCAAGCGCGGTCCTACCACCTGCGGGTACTGTCATTCGCCGAACAGCAACTCGCCGCGTCGGCGACCATGAACCGGACGCCATTCCCATGACGCCCGGTAGCTGCGCCTCCGATTCGAGCCGGTCAGGGCTCGTCGACCACACCCGGCCGTCCGAGAATCCTCTCGAGCCGATCCAGTTCTGCCCTGGTCGCGGCGGCGGCCTCGCGAGCCGAGCCGAGAACCGCCTCTGTCGCAGCCGTCGGAGCGAGCAGACCCGCCACCGCGATCGAAGCGATCTGATCGGCGACCTCGTCCGCGCCGAGACGACCCTCCGGATCGAACCAGATTGCCAGAGACCTCGTCACCGACGCCATCGACTGCGCAGCCACACCTGGGTCGACGTCGCGAAAGACCCCGGACTCGATCCCCGCCACGATCACGCCACGCAACGACGCGAAGAACGACCGATTCAAGTCCTGCACAATCACTTTGGCGGCCTCTGGCAGTACCGGCCAGATCGTGTCGACCATCCGGGTTGTCTGCGGGTGCTCTATCGCAAAGGAGGCGAGGCTTCGAACCAGGTCTGGCAGCCGCACCTCGGGCGGGCAGCCCGGGTCCGTCTCGTCCACGATCTTCTTCGCCCGCTCCGCGTGCTCGGCCACGATCTCACTGACCAGTGCGTCACGACTCGGAAAGTACCGGTACAGCGCCGACCTGCTGATTCCCATCCGGTCCGCGACGTCCTGCAGGCCGCTGGCATCGGATGCTCCGGCGGCAAAGACCTCGGCGGCGACCCGCCGAACCTCGGCCCTCATCAGCTCGGAGCGAGCCGATGAGCGGCCGAGGTCGCGGGTCACGACAGATTCAGCCGAGCCAGTCACGCCGTACCGCGTCAGCATGGGCATTGAAGTCCGGTGGCGGAGTAAGGTTCTCACCGGCCCGGGTGCCGGTGTGGTGCCACCTGATGGCGGAGGCCACGGTCGGCCACTCTCCCTGTTCGCCGGCCATGATCTTGCGAGCAGCAAAATGATCGGTGGCCATAAAACCCTGCACGTCGAGTACCGGTCCGCCGGGCACATCCCATGCCCGGAACCGCTCCATCCAGGTAGCGGCGTCGGCCTTGACGAACTCGGCCTCCAGCTCCGCCTCGAGGGCCGCATCCGCGTCGCCGTACTCGAGCTCGCCGCCCTCGTGATGAGACAGCAGATCCTCCCGCCCGATACCGGCGCAGAACCGCTTCCAGAACTTGTGCTCAAGGGCGCCGATCAACACCGGAACACCATCGGAGGAAAGGTACGTGGTGTACAGCGCCTGCCGCGGGGTGTCCCGGTACGAGAATGCCTCACCTGCGCGGTGCGTCATGGCGATCTCGGTTCGATGAGTCTCGACCACTGCATCCCAACACGATACATCGACCCAGGCGCCCTCTCCCCCGGCGCGAACCGAGGCGATCGCCGCGCAGGTGCCCGCCACCGCAGACAGCGCACCGAGCTCATTGCCCCAGGAGGTGTACGCCCAGCCGCGATGCGGCCGACCGTCCTCCCAGACCAGATTGATGCCGTCGGCGAGCGCATCGACATTGAGGCCATGGGCGGGCAGACCCGCCCAGGGGCCGGTTTGCCCGAAACCGGTGATGGAGCAGATGATCAGCTCCGGGCGCTCCTCCCGGATTGCCGCGAAGTCGACCCCCGCCTCCAACCAGAAGCCGGCGAGCTGGTTCTCAACGACGACGTCCGCCGCCCGAACGAGCGCGATGATCGTTTCCCGATCCGCCTCGTTCCGGACATCGAGGGCGATCGATCGTTTACCCCAGTTCTGACTCATGTGCTGGGGACTGCCGCCGTCCGGCGCGAAGGGCGGAATCTTGCGGATCCGATCGCCGAAAGGCGGCTGCTCGACCTTGACAACCTCGGCGCCGAGAGCCGCCAGCTTGCCAGAGGTCAACGATGCGGGAATGAGGATCCCAAGGTCCAGGACCTTGATCCCTGCGAGTGGTTGATACGTCATAGTGACAACAATGTTGCACTTGCGACATAGCTGTCAACTTAGTAGCGTAGATCACATCGCCCCGGGCGGTGTGACTGAATCGGCCATGCATTCGTTGGACGCCGGACTGTCTCCCCCCTTGCTCGATGACAGGCGATACCGCCGCTTAGCGAGGACGCGCAGCGCATCCGAGCCCATCGCGTCGGTAACCCCCACACTTCGATTCCCTCACCCTCATGGAGTGATCAATGTCGAGTACCCCCACCAGTGAGGCCGCCCCCGCCTCGTTGGACGCCGCCGCAATCGCCGCGCGCTTGGCACGACTACCCGCCAAGGGCACGGCGCTACGCGTCATGGTCGCCGCCGCAGCCGCCTACTTCTTCGACCTGTACGACCAGTCGGCCTTCGGCATCGTCGCCCCCGCGATTCGCGCGTCGGAAGGCTTTTCCCTCAACAACATCGCCACGCTGGTATCGGTCACCTTTGCCGGCATGCTCCTCGGTGCGCTGATCGGCGGCCGAATCGCCGACAGGTTCGGCCGCCTGCCGATCGTCCGACTCGGACTTGTCCTGGCATCACTGGGGTCGCTCGGCCACGTTTTCGCTAGCTCGTTGCCGGCCTTCGGCATCCTGCGTCTGGTGACCGCCACCGGTATGGGCATGATCTTCGTCGTCGCGATCACTTATCTGGTCGAAGTGTCCCCCGCCCACCGTCGCGGCTCGCGAGTTGCCCTCACCGCGTTCTTCGGCGGAGTCGGTGGCGCCACCGTGGCCGTGCTCGGCCGAATCGTCATTCCCCTCGGCGAAGAGGCGTGGCGCTGGTTGTTCGCCATCGGCGCGCTCGGCCTGCTCGCCCTCGGGTTGACGATCCGGCTCCCCGAGTCGCCCCTGTGGCTGCTCTCGCGTGGACGCATCGATGATGCCGAGCACGAACTGCAGGCGCTCGAGCGTGGCGTCGAGCGAGCAGTCGGCGCACTTCCCCCCGTCGTGGTGGAAGAGACCGTCACCCAGGCCGTCGCCGAGGAGGAATCCACCCAGCAGAGTGGATGGATGGGCGCCTTCCGTGGCAAGTTCCTCCGCCCGACGCTCCTCCTGATGGCGATCTGGATCGTGTACTCGACTGTCACGCAGGTGTTCTCGGTGTGGTTGGCCACGATTCTCCAGCTCCGCGGCTTCGACAGCCAGACCCTCCTGACCATCACCATGGTCGCCGTGGTCGGTGCACCGGTGGGCATGTTGCTCGCCTACGCGTTCGCCGATCGCCTCCCCCGCAAGGCGCAGTTCATCGGCGTTGCCCTCATCGCTGGCGTCGTCGGCCTGCTCTTCGGTGTCATCCCCGCCGCCGGGGTCATCGCGGCCCTGGCGTTCGCGCATTTCGTGCTGATCGCCTGGTTCTCTCCGGTTCTGAACGCCGCGATGATGGACGAATACCCTTCGTCCCTGCGTTCGACCGGATCCGGCGTGGCATACTCGTCCGGTCGGTTGTGGAGCATCGTGTTCCCCTTCACCGTGGCTGCGGCTCTGAACGCCTACGGCGCCGGCATCATCGGCTGGGTCCTGCTGGTCGCGTGGGGACTCGTCGCAATCCTTGGTCTCGGACTCCGCGGCAGCATCAGCTCCCGATCCACCGAGCCGACCACCTAACCCCCTAGATCCTTCCCTGCGAGAGGCTCGCCCCCATGCATCTTGTCAACCTCACCGACCCCGACGAGCGGGTCGTCACCACCATCCTGCGCCGACAAGCGGAAGCAGTACCCGACCAGATCTTCCTGGCGGGACAGGACGGCGAGCACAGCTACGGCGAAGTGTGGGAACGATCTCGGCGCTACGCAGGAGCGCTCGCCGACCTCGGGGTCGGTCGAGGTGACACGGTGGCCATGTTCATGGACAACTCACCGGAGATGGCGGTCACCGCCTTCGGCGCCAACCAAGCGGGTGCCGTGTGGTCTCCGGTGAGCACCGAGTATCGCGGTCAATGGTTGCAGGAACTGCTGCAGGACATCCGTTCCCGGGTCCTTTTCGTCGACGCCCATCTACTGCCCACCATCGCCAACCTGGCCGAAACCTCGTTCGAACATCTGGTCGTGAAGGGAGATGTCCCCACCGACCTGGACATTCGCATCCCAGGGGTCACGATCCATCGATTGGCGGACTTCGCCCAGCACGACGAAAGCGCCTCCACTCCGGACTGGTACTACGGCGACACCAATTCGATCCTGTGGACTTCCGGCACCACCGGCCGGTCCAAGGGTGTGGAACAGCCGCACAACGCTTGGGTGTCACACGCCCTCCACCACAACGAGATCCGTGGCGGCATCCGGGAAGGCGAGAACTTCTACGGGTGTGTTCCGATGTACAACTCCAGCGGCTGGTCGATGAACGTCTACGCCGCACTTGTCACCGGCGCGAAAGCCGGCATCGACAAGCGCTTCTCGGTTCGCGAGTACTGGGACCGCATCAAGTTCTACGATGCCCACCACACGATGATGCTGGGCACCATGCACGTCTTCTTGTCGCAGCAGGAGCCCAGTGCCGCCGAACGTGAAAACACCCTTCGAACCCTCGTAATGAATCCCGTGGTGCCGGACCTCGTCGAGGTGGCGAAGGAGCGATGGGGAATCGAGACCGTGTTCTCCGGATACGGTCAGAGTGAAGTCCTCGGCGCGGTGATGTACCGAGACGACTGGGGTCTCAAGCCCAGCGCCTGTGGACGACCGAGCCCGGACGACCTCGTGGAGACCGTCCTTCTCGACGAACACGACCGCGAGGTCGGAGTCGGAGAGGTTGGAGAGTTCTGCGTACGCCCGCGCCAGCCGTTCACCATCTTCAACGGCTACTTCCACGCTCCGGACAAGACCGCCGAGGCGTTCCGAAACCTGTGGTACCACACCGGCGACCTGGGCAGGAAGGATGCCGACGGCGAGATGTTCTTCGTCGATCGCAAGAAGGATTCGCTCCGGTTCAAGGGCCGGAACCTGTCCTCCTTCGAGGTCGAGCACATCACCCGCGGGTTCGACGGAGTGATCGACAGCGCGGCAGTAGGCGTCCGGCCGACCGACATCGAGTATGCCTCCCACCTGCACGAGTACGAACTGCTCCTCTACGTCTTGGTGGAGCCCGGCACGTCGATCGACCCACTCGCGCTGTGCCGCTACATCGACGAACACGCCCCCTACTTCTTCGTCCCCCGGTACGTCCACCAAGTCGAGGAGTTCCCGATGACGCCGACCAGCAAGGTGCAGAAGTACAAGCTGCGCGAGAAGGGGCTTCCCGAAAGTGCATGGGACAGGCTCGTCGAGGCGCCGGATTGGAGTCCGACGCGATAAGGCCCCCGTCGCGGTGCTCCCCCATCCAACGCGACGCCCCAGGAGTCGTTGACTCGCCGGCCGTAACCGGCCGATTTCTACCTAGTTTCGAGAGGAACACCCCCATGGTCAAGCCTGCACTCTCCATGAAACCCACCGGCTGGTTCCAGGTCGCCTGGTCCGCCGAGATCGAGCCCGGTCAAGTCCATCGCATGAAGTACTTCGGCCAGGAGATGGTTGCCTGGCGCAGCACGTCGGGTGAGCTGACGGTCATGGACGCCTTCTGCGAGCACCTTGGTGCCCACCTCGGCTACGGCGGTCGCGTGGAAGAGGATCGGATCGTTTGCCCGTTCCACGGCTGGGAATGGAACGGTCAGGGCAAGAACGTCTGCATCCCCTATCAGGACCGCCCGAATCCGACCCGTCGGATGAAGACGTGGTCTGTGGTCGAGATGAACGAGAGCGTCTACGTCTGGCACGACCTCGAAGGGCGCGAGCCCTACTTCGAGGTCCAGGATGTCTTCGAGGGATTCGGCGACGACAAGACCGCGGCTGATTTCTACCGGGCATACCCCGAGGGCTGCCGCGTCCACCGGAGCCTCGAGCTCCATCCCCAGTACGTGATGGAGAACTGCGTCGACCTGGCGCACTTCAAGTACGTCCATCGAGCCGCGAATCTCCCGATTTCGCTCAGCCAGAACTTCGACGAGCCCATCGCTCGCGTCTCGTTCGAACTGGTCTTCGGCGCCGACAAGGAGAAGACCGTTCTCACCCCGAACGGCCCGGTCGCCGGATACGGCGAAGTGATGAACATCGGCATCGGCATCGGCGTCGCGAAGCTCGAGGGCCCGGACAACCAGCGCCAGGCCGTCTGCGTGACCCCCATCGACGACGAGACCGCGGACATCTTCTCGTCGGTGTGGCTGGATCGCGCGACCGGCGATGACTCGCCTGCGCAGCCTGCTTCGATGGAGCGACGGATGCGCTACGCGAACAATCAGTTCGAGGCCGATATCGTCATCTGGAAGCACCAGAAGTACTCGGATCCGCCGGCCTTGGCCACGGCCGAGGGCAAGGGATTCCGCGCAATCCGCAAGTGGGCCATGCAGTTCTACCCTGACGGTGAACTCGGCAGTGCTGCCTACGCGTACCTGCAGACGGCAGGCACCGACGCCGACCTTCCCCAGACCGCGGCACGCTGACAACACGTCGGGGCATCCGGACTTCCGGATGCCCCGACGATTCTCGACCGGGCCGAGCGCGCTGCGATCGGCTCTCTGCATCGAACGAAGGACACGAAATGAAGCTGACGGGTCGTACTGTCGCCATCACCGGAGGCGGGTCGGGCCTGGGTGCCCAAGCCTGCAGGATCGCACGCGAACGCGGCGCTGCACGCATCGGCGTGGTCGACCTGAACCCCGCAGCCGCAGAAGAGATCGCCGCCGAGGTCGGCGGAATCGCAATCACCGCTGATGTGACGAACGAGGAGCAGATTCGTGCTGCCGTCGATCAGCTGGGAACCGTGGATATCTGGGTTCACAATGCCGGCATCGGCGCACAGACAACTCCTTTCAGTGACGACGGCATCTGGCGGAAGATGTGGGACGTGCACGTCATGGGCGTCGTATACGCCTCTCGTGCGCTGCTTCCGGCCTGGATCGAACGCGGCGAGGGCCACTTCGCCATGGTCGCCTCGGCGAACGCACTGACGACCAACCCCATGTCGGCCGCGTACGCAGCCTCCAAGCACGCCGAGCTCGCCCTTGCCGAGTGGATGGCGATGACCTACGGCCCCCGCGGCGTGATCACCAGCTGCTTCTGCCCCAAGGGCATGCTCACCCCGCTGCTCATCGCCCACGCCGAGGACAATGAGTACGTGCGAGATTCGGTACGTACGGCGGTGACCTCCGAGGCCGCCGCCACCATGCTCATCGATCTCATTGAGAGCGACAAGTTCCTCTCCACCACCTATCCGCCGGTGCTCGACGAGTACGCTCTGCGGGCCACGGACCCGGACGCCTACATCGCCGGGTTGCAGGACACCCACCGCCGGTTGGTGCCCGGATTCGGGCTTCCCGAAGTCCACTGACCAGAACACCTTCCGAGAGGTAGTAACGACGGTGACGCAGACTCAGACCGTCACGGTGACCGGCGCGACCGGCGCCCAGGGCGGTGCGGTCGTCGATGCACTGCTGGCGGCGGGCACACCTGTGCGCGCCCTGGTTCGTGATATCTCATCCCCTCGTGCGCGAGCGCTGTGCACCCGCGGAGTCGAACTCGCCTCGGGCGACTTCGACGACCCTCTGTCGCTGCGGGCTGCGGTGGAGGGCTCCTTCGGGGTGTTCTCGATGCAGACACCGGCCCAGCCCGGAGATCCCGGCGGAGAGGAACGCGCGGCCGCGAACCTGGTACAGGCCGCTACATCCGCCGGAGTGGAGGTGTTCGTCCACACGTCGGTGGCGCGAGCCGGCGACCACGACAGCTTCGTCGGATGGGACCAGGATCGTTGGTGGCCCACCTACTGGCTCGGCAAGGCAGCCGCCAACGAGCAAGTGCGGTCCAGTTCGCTCGCACGCTGGACGATCCTGAAGCCCGCGTTCATGATGGACAACTTCCTCCCGCCGAAGGCAGCGAAGATGTATCCCCAACTCTCCGAGGGCTCGATCGTCACAGCACTCCGGCCGGACACCCGCGTCGATTTGATCGCCGCCGCCGACATCGGCCGCGTGGCTGCAGCGGCATTCGCGGATCCCGCGCGATTCGATCGCCTCGAGATCGACCTCGCTGCCGAGTCCCTCACGATGTCCGAGATCGCGGCCACGCTGACGCGGGTCACCGGGACCTCGGTGCGCGCTCGACATCTCGACATGGATGCCGTTGTCGCGGCAGGCACCCACCCCGGCGTCGCCGAGAACCAGTTGTGGGCCTCTGTCGAGGGCTACCGTGTCGACCTCGACGCGGCGGGTCGACACGGCGTCGGGCTACAGCGTTTCACCGACTGGGCTCTGGAACACCGGCAGGACTTCGCCCTCGATGGCGACATAACAGGTGACGTTCCGCACTCGGCGTAACCGGCCACCACTGAACGCACAGTCATCCTCTCTCACCGACACGTCACCATCCGTCGCACCAACAAAAGGGGAAGAACCATGGGCCTCCTGGACGGCAAGGTCGCCTTCGTCACCGGCGCAGGACAAGGTCTGGGCGAAGGCACCGCCCACGCACTGGCAGCGGACGGTGCCGCAGTCGTGGTCGCGGACATATCCGCGGGCAAGGCCGACCGGGTGGCCGCAGACCTCATCGCGGCCGGACATGCCGCTCTGGCCGTCACCTGCGACGTTCGCGACCGCGCATCGGTGGATACTGCTGTCGCAGCAACGGCCTCCGCGTTCGGCACACTCGACATCCTCGTCAACAACGCGATGACCCTTCGGTTCGCCCCTTTCAACGAGGCCACGGCCGACGACCTCCTCGATGCCTACCAATCCTCGGTGCTGGGCACCTTCAACTGCATGCAGGCCTGCTTCCCGCATCTGCGCGAGAGAGGTGGCAAGGTAGTCAATTTCGGCTCGAATGCGGGCACCGAAGGCAACGCCACCATGGCCACCTACGCCGCGGCCAAGGAGGGTGTACGAGGTCTGAGCAAGGCAGTCGCGGCCGAGTGGGGCCAGTACGGCATCACCGTCAATGTCGTCGTCCCGACCGGAACGTCACCGGCATGGGAACAGGTCAAGACCGGTCTCACTGCCGAACAACTCGACGCCATGCTGGAACGCCCAATCAAGCGGATGGGGGACCCCGTCCACGACATCGGCCGGATCGTGGTCTTTCTCAGTAGCCCGTACTCCGACTACATGACCGGCCGCACCCTTTTCGCCGATGGCGGGAAGTCCAAGTTCAGATAGCCACCGAGGTCTTCCTGTATCCAGCCCGACAACCCCTCGGGCCCAGTCGAATTCGTCGGTCTGTTATCAGCTGTTCTCACGCACTGCTTGCCGGCCCACCCCCCGGTGGGTGCCCTCGCCATCTCGAGGCCTCGGACTTCGGAGGATCGCTCCGCCCCGCCTTGACCGAAGCTAATCCGGTAGATAGTTTGTCTCTTTGAGAGGCGCTGCGGCTGGACCGCAATGCGCACCCCTGTCGAATCGAGACGAAGGGAGGAGACCATGACCTCGACGAATCTGGCCGGCACCGCTGCGGTCGTCACCGGCGGCGCCGGGGGGCTGGGAGAAGCCGTGGTTCGCCGTCTGCACGAACTCGGAGCAGCAGTGGTCATCGCCGACCTGGCCGACGACAGGGCGCAGGCACTGGCGGAGGAACTGGGCGGCTCGGCAGTGTACGCACGCACCGACGTCACCGACTCGGACAGCGTCTCGGCCGCACTGGATTGCGCTGCCGGCCTGGGGTCTCTCCGATCGGTGGTCATCGCACACGGAGGCTGGGGCGTCGCCGAACGCCTCGTCCAGCGAGACGGATCGCCGGCCACGCTCGACGGTTTCACGCGGACTCTCGATCTCTATCTCACCGGAACCTACAACGTGCTGAGGTTGGCCAGCGCACGAATGGCCACCAATGAGCCCGATCCCGACGGCGAACGCGGGTCCATCGTGCAGACGGCATCCATCGCCGGGTACGAGGGACAGATCGGCCAGACCGCCTACGCAGCAGCGAAGGCTGGAGTCATCGGCCTCACCATTGCAGGAGCCCGGGACCTCGGAACACTCGGCATTCGCCTCAACACCGTTGCCCCGGGAACCATGTCGACTGCCACGATGAAAACCGTCGGCGAGCAGGCACTCGAGAAGTTCCGCTCGAATGTCCCCTTCCCCAAGCGACTCGGACGGCCATCAGAGTTCGCCGATCTCGTCCTCGGCATGCTCACCAACCACTACCTCAACGGAGAGGTCGTTCGCCTCGACGGCGGACAGCGTTTCACTCCACGCTGACCGGTCCCGGGACAACCACCGGCGACACCGACAACGAGGCAGTACCCCCTACGAACAGGACATCGCAGCGATGGCACTCGCACCCCCCGAAGCAGACATCTTCTCCATGACAGGACGGGTCGCACTCGTCACCGGATCCACGCGTGGAATGGGCTTTGCCGCAGCGCACGAACTCGCCCGACACGGGGCCGACGTCGTTGTGGTCGGCCGCGACAGCGCGAGCACCGAGGCAGCGGCGAAGGAGATCAACGGATCGGTCGGCGCCGAACGCGCCCACCCGATCGTGGCCAACATCGGCCACCGCGATGCAGTCTCCGAGTTGCTCGGCAGGGCTCGCGCGGAGGTGGGTCCGATCGATGCACTTCTCCTGCACGCAGGAATGAACATCTGGGTCGGCGAGACGACCGCACTCGAGGACCGGACCCTGTCCAAGTTCCTCGACAGCAGCATCATGTCGGCGCACTGGTTCTGCCGCGAAGTCATTCCGCACATGGTCGAACAGGGTTGGGGCAGAATTGTGTTCACTTCCTCTGTTATCGGTTCGACGCTCGGAAGCGCCGACAACGGTCCCTACGGAATCACCAAGGCAGCCCTCGCCCAGATGGCGCGCAACCTGGCATGCGAGTACGGCAAGCACGGTATTCGTGCCAACGCGATCGCGCCGGCGCTGTTCGAGACACAGCAGGCGCAAGCGGTGCTGTCCGACGAGGACCGCCTGAGCAGATATCTGGAGCGCTGTCCCGCTGGACGAGTCGGGCAGGCGAACGAGTTCGCCGGACTCGCACTCCTGCTGGCCTCCGATGCCGGTGGCTACATCAACGGCCAGACGATCAATATCGATGGCGGCTACTCGGTTCTGTGGGACGGCTACCGATGAACGAGCTGCTCATCCACTTCCCCTCCGATGGCGTCGAAGTCTGGACCCTCAACCGGCCTGACGCACGCAATGCATTGACCAGCACTCTCGCAGAACGGCTCTCCGCAGAGATGAGCCGTGCGGCAGAGGACGACGGCGTCCACGCCGTCGTCCTCACGGGCTCGGGCAAAGCCTTCTGTGCGGGCCTCGACCTGGCCGAGTTCAGCAAGGCCGAGGCACCTCGCGGCGTGGTCGGAGAAGCGATCCGGCGTGCGCACTCCTTTCCGAAGCCACTGGTCGGAGCAATCAACGGACCAGCGGTCACCGGCGGCCTCGAATTGGCCCTGGCCTGCGACATCCTCCTCGCTTCTCCTGCCGCGGCGTTCCGGGACACGCACCTGAGAATCGGCGCACTGAGCGGGAGCGGTATGACCGTCCACCTGCCCCGGGCGGTTGGCCGAAGCTGGGCCAGGCGGATGATCCTCGCCAACGATCCGCTCCCCGCCGACATCGCGCTCCAACTCGGCTTGGTCACCGAAGTCGTTCCCGCGGAACAACTCGTCGCCCACGCCGCAGATCTGGCGAGCCGGATCGCCGCCATGGACCCGGCGATCGCCTCGACTGTCAAGCAACTGTGTGTCGACATCGACCAAGTCACCCCGGCCGAAGGACTCGAGCTTGAGTCGGCCGCACTCCAAGAACACCGCAAGAAGGGTCGAGCATGGAAGACAGCGACATGAGCAGCAACAATTTCTCGGGCCCGACAGTGACCGACGACTTCAACCCGATGTCGGAGGAATTCGCCGAGGACCCGTTCACCGCCTTCGGCGCGGCGCGTGAGGAATGCCCCGTCCGGCACACCACGCAGTTCTCGCCGGAGTTCTACAGTCTCACGCGGTTTTCGGACATCTTCACCGCCCTCAACGACGCCGAGGCCGAGCGATGGTCCGCGCGGTACGGCAGCAGCCCACAGTTCCACCGAGCGATCGGATTCAATCAGGACGCCGAGGACAGCAGGGCCTTCCGGGCACTGTTCCGAACCTGGCTGCCCGCGAACGCGGGCGCAGTCCACGCCGAGCTCATCGACAAGGCGATCAACGGCCTGATCGACGAGATGACGGCGGATGGACGCGTCCGGGCCGATTTCGCCTCGGAGTTCGCTGTTCTGCTCCCGATCCGCATCATCGCCACCCTCATCGGGGTTCCCACCGAGGACGAGCGAGAGATCAAGGAGATGACCGACGAGTTCCTCGGCGCCTTCTGTATCCCGGAGAAGAACGGCGTGGCGCCCGCCGCCCAGCGCCTGCACGCCTACTTCGAACCGCACCTCGAACGCCGGCGAGCACTGCTCCGCGACGCCGGGGTCGACGCCCCGGACGAATCCCATCTCGGCACCGCGGTCCCGAACGACCTGCTCAGCTTCATGCTCGTCAAGAAGCACGGCGACCGACACCTGACCCCGGCCGAGATCGACTACGTCCTTGCCACTGCCCTCACCGGCGGCAACGACACCACCACCTCGATGCTCACCAACGTCACCTTCCGCCTGCTCTCCAGCCCCGGACTCTGGGACCGCATCGTGCAGGACGCGAAGCTGATCCAGCCTGCAATCGAGGAGAGTCTGCGGATGGATCCGCCCGTCCTCGGGCTGTTCCGGACCACTGCGGACGAGGTGGACGTGTCCGGCTGCCCCATTCCCGAGAAGTCGAAGGTCATGCTCCTGTTCGGCTCCGCGAACCGTGATCCGCGGCAGTGGGACGACCCGGACGAGTTCCGGCTGGATCGCCCCATGAAGCTCCTGCGCAGGCACCTCGCCTTCGGCGGCGGCGCCCACTTCTGCCTCGGCGCCCCGCTGGCCAGGGCCGAGGGCAACCGAGCGCTCGAGATCCTGCGGACACGTCTCCCCCACCTTCGCCTCGATGGCGAACCCGAGCGAATTCCCCAGAACCACCTCTGGGGACGCCAAACCCTCCCGGTCCGGTGGGACGATCCGGACCTCGACTCGGAAGGAATCTGAACCATGTCCGAGGAACCCGAGATCCTGATCGAGTCCGACGGGCCCGTTCGCATCGTCACCCTGAACAGGCCGGAGAGCCGCAACGCCACCAGCGTGACAATGCACCACGCCTTCCTCACCCTCTGGCAGCGGCTCGCCGAGGATCCCGAGGCACGGGCAGTGGTCGTGACCGGTGCGGGCAAGGCGTTCAGCGCCGGTGGCGACTACGAAATGATGCAGTTGTCCCTTGACCCGGTGGGCCGTTGGCGCAACGTGGACGAGGCTCGCCGGCTGTTGGTGGAACTCGTGCACTTCCCGCTCCCGATCGTCGCCGCGGTCAATGGACCTGCAGTCGGATTGGGCGCGAGCTTCCTTGCCTTCAGCGACTTCGTCGTCATGGCGGAGACCGCGTTCATCGCCGACCCCCACATCGCGGTCGGCTTGGTGTGCGGGGACGGCGGTGTGGCATGGCCGCTGCACGTCGGGCTCTTGCGGGCGAAGGAAATCCTGTTGCTCGGTGACCGCATCAAAGCCGATGAAGCGAAGGCCATGGGAATCGCCAATCGCGTCGTGCCCACCGCTGACGTGCTGTCCGAGGCCACCGCGATCGCGCACAGACTCGCCGCTCAACCTGCCGGGGCACTGCAGGACACCAAGCGTGCCCTCAACATGTACCTGGAGTCGAGCCTGGCCGGACCCATCGGACATTCGCTCATGACCGAGCGCTACAGCATGGCCTCCGCCGAGCACCGCGCCTTCGTCGAATCACAGACCAAGGCCTGACCATGACATCTCGTACCGAACTGGAGCTTCCGTGATCAGAACCGGCCTGACCGACCTGGTCGGCATCCGTCATCCCATCGTCCAGGGCGGGATGCAGTGGGTGGCCACCGCACCGCTGGTCGCCGCCGTGGCGAACTCCGGGGCGCTGGGCTTCCTGTCCGCACTGACGCAGCCCACACCCGACGACCTCCGGCGCGAGATCGAGCGCTGCCGTTCGCTCACCTCCGACCCTTTCGGGGTGAATCTAACGATTCTGCCATCGATCTCACCGCCCCCCTATGCCGAGTACCGGCGGGCGATCATCGACTCCGGCATCAAGATCGTCGAGACCGCCGGCTCCAACCCAGTCGAACACCTCGAGGACTTCAAGGCATCCGGGGTCACGGTGATCCACAAGTGCACCACCGTCCGCCACGCCGTCTCCGCGCAGAAGCTCGGAGTCGACGCCGTCAGCATCGACGGCTTCGAATGCGCCGGACATGCAGGCGAAGAGGACACCCCCGGCCTGGTGCTGATCCCGGCGGCCGCAGACGAACTGGAGATCCCGCTCATTGCGTCTGGTGGGTTCGCCGACGGTCGCGGCCTCGTCGCCGCGTTGGCGCTCGGAGCCGACGGCATCAACATGGGTACCCGCTTCATGTGTACCGCCGAGGCCGAGATTCATCCGAACGTCAAGCAGCGAATCGTCGAATCGGACATCCGGCAGACCGATCTGATCTTCCGCGAGCTCCGTAACACCGCGCGGGTCGCCCGCAACGCCATCAGTGAGCAAGTCGTCGAGATGCTCCGTGAGGGAGCGACATTCGCAGATGTACGCGAGCTGGTGGCGGGGCAACGCGGCCGGAAGGTGTACGAGACGGGCGACCTCGATTTCGGTATCTGGACCGCAGGTATGGCACAGGGCCTGGTCCACGACGTACCGACCGTGGCCGACATGGTCTACGGCATCGTAGAGGAAGCCGAGAGCCTGATCCGCTCGCGGCTTCACGGCCTCGTCGGGGCCGGCGCACCCGCATCGGCCTGACCCCAAGGGATCGAGCAGGTGTCCCGGATCCCGTCCTCGATCCGGGGCACCTGCACCCCTACAGATTTCGTGACACTCTAGGAGCCCCCATGGCACTATCCGGCCGCGACGAGGCCCATCTCCAGCTTCGCGTGCGGCGGCGAGACGCCGCTGCCCAGGATGTGGTGGTCCTCGAACTCGAGAACACTTCATCCGACCCGCTCCCCGCCTGGAAGCCGGGCGCACACGTCGATCTCTGCCTGCCCAACGGTCTGACCCGGCAGTACTCCCTGTGCGGCAACCCTGCGGATCTCGGCACCTATCGGCTCGGAGTTCTTCGAGAGCCGTCGAGCCGAGGCGGATCGGCGTACATCGCCGACGAGGTCGTCGCCGGCGCAGAGATCGAGGTGCGCGGTCCTAGGAATCACTTCCCGCTGTTGCCTGCCGAAAGCTACATCTTCATAGCGGGCGGCATCGGTATCACCCCGGTGCTTCCGATGATCGATGCCGCACAGCGCGCGGGTGTTCCCTGGGAACTGCACTACGGAGGCAGATCTCGGGCATCGATGGCATTCCTTCAGGAGATCGCCGCGCTGCCCGGCGAGCGGGTGCACCTCTACCCTCAGGACGAGGTCGGCCTCATCGATCTGCCCTCGCTTCTGGCCGTGCACCGGCCCGGCTCGCTGGTCTACTCCTGTGGGCCGGGGAGCCTGCTCCAGGCCATCGAGGAGCGCACGGCGAACTGGCCGGACGGATCGGTGCACATGGAACGATTCGAACCCAAGGAATTCGACCAGCCCGCTTCGACGGAGTCCTTCGAGATCGAACTGTCCGACAGTGGCATGGTGCTGGTCGTCCCGCCGGACAAGTCGGTACTGCAGGTGCTACGGGATGCGGATGTCGAGGTCTACTCTTCCTGCCAGGACGGAACCTGTGGCACGTGTGAGACCACGGTCCTGGCGGGCGAGGTCGAACACCGCGACTCCATCCTGAGCGCCGAGGAACAGGCCGAGAACGACCGCATGTACATCTGTGTCTCGCGGGCGGCCTGCCCCCGGCTCGTCCTCGAACTCTGATCTTCCGACCTCGCCGGCCCGGCGACGTGAATGACAGAAGCGCCCGACCCGCCCCACCCCGGCGCGGGGTCGGATGACACCA
>NZ_JBSFRT010000026.1:0-84744 GCF_053589375.1 Rhodococcus sp. NPDC003348 | reverse complement strand
GGTGCCGGGCCTCATGCCCGGCACCCACCGGCCGCGGTTGAAGTGGCGGCTCAGCCGATGCCGAGCAGCGACTGCCCCAGGTACTCCCCCTCCCGGCAGCCGGGCAGGATCGCGAAGACCGCGGACCCGACGGGGGTGGACCAGGTGTTGAACAGGTCCGCGTCCGCCAGCCGTTGCTGCACCGGGACGAACTGGGTGACCGGATCCGCCTGGTACGAGACGAAGATCAGCCCGGAGTCGGACACGTCCTCCCCCGCCGGTGCCTCGTCGTAGTTGTACGAGCGACGGTGCATCCGTTCCGCGGTGTTCGCCGATCGGGCGAGGGCGATGTGCGAGTTCGGTGCGATCACCGTCAGGCCGCCCGGTCCCCGCGCGGTGAAGTCCGGCTCGTCGTGCTCGGCGTCCCCGGTCAGGGGTGCGCCGTCGGACAGCCTGCGTCCCATGACGATCTCGCGTCCCGGACGGTCCAGTTCGTCCCACGCGTCGAGGTCGAGCCGAATCCGGCGGATCACCACCGACGTGCCTCCCGCCAGTGACGACCCGTCGGTGATCCACACCAGGTCGTCGAAGTCGGCGGTGCCTGCCCGCGGATTGACAGTGCCGTCCACCTGTCCCATCAGGTTCCGCATCGTGGTGCCGTCGGGTTCGCTGCCACGGGCCCGGCGGAAACCACGCTGTGTCCACCGGACCGTCGCGACCGAACGGGCACCCTTGAGCAGAACACGTTGGGCGTGCGCGAGGGCCACGGGATCGTCGGAGCCGAGCTGCAACAGCAGGTCCCCGTCGCTCCACCTCGGGTCGAGCCGGTCGATCCCGAACGGCGGCAACGGCGCCAGCCACGCGGGCCGACGCTCCTCGATCGCCGCGGCCGCGAACGCACCCGGCCCGAACCCGACGGTGACGGTCAGCCGGGCGGGCACCGTCGCCAGGTCGGGTTCGGTGTCCGCCAGGGCAGGACGGCCCGCCGCCAGACGCACGGCGTCGTCGGTCCACACCCGCATCAGGCGGATCAGCGCCTCCCGATCCACGTCGGGCCGCAGGTCCAGCCCGACGAAAACGGCGTGCGCGGGCGGCGCGGTGGCGATCCCCGACTGATGCTCACCGTGGAACGGCACGGTCGCGGCGACGGGTGTCTCGGCCCGGACCGCTGCGGTGCCCAGTCCCACCGCGGCCCCGCCCACCGCGGCCCCGCCGAGCGCGACGGCGCCGACTCCGAGCAGTCGGCGCCGGCTCAGCTCAGCCACCGTGCTGCTCCGAGTACTCCTCCTTCGCCCCGGTGAAATCGCGGACCTGGGCCTCGATCTCGGCGGTGCTGCCGTCCGAGAAGGTCAGGGTCAGCGGCAGTCGGGTGCCGGCGCGCACGGGGCCGGTCAGGTCGAACAGCATGATGTGCTCACCGCCGGGTTCGAGCACCTGCTCACCGCGTGCGGGGATCTCGAACCCACCCTCCTTCTCCCGCATCGACATCGAGCCGGCGCCGTCGGACGCCATCTCGTGCAGCTCCACCCGCGACGAGACCGCGGTGTCGACCGAGGTGAGCGTGACCGGGGAGCCGGAGCTGTTGGCCAGGGTGCCGAACACCGCGGTCATGCCGGTGTCCGCGGCCTTCGCCCAGGCGTCGGTGACGCTCACCGCGGCCGCCGCGGATGTGGCCGATTCGGAGTCGGAGGAGCAGCCCAGCAGGGCCGCGCCCATCGTGAACGCGACGCTGCCGGCGAGCAGGGTCCGACGAAAACGGTTCTTCGTCATCATGATTCGGTTGTCCTTCGCTGAAGATCGAGGGGCGCGCACGCGCGCGCCGAAGTGACGTGCCGACCGGGTCGTCGGCACGCAGGGGTGGTCTCTGAGGATCAGACGAGGACTGGAGGGCCGCGACGCGGCAGGCCCGTGCGGCAGAACATCTCGGCGAGCGGCCTGGTCCGGACCGCGACCGGCGCGGAAACAGCAGGGCCGACGGGGTCGATCCGCGCGAGTCGAACGGCGACCACCGCTCGCAGCGCCGCCGCAGAGGCGGGGCCGATCCGCTCCGCGGCGGCGATCAGGCCCGCACAGACGAGGAGCGCGAGGCCGTGCGCGGCGAGCATCGGGCCGCCGGCCACGACCGGGTCGGCGGGATGGTGGCCACCGCCGACCGCCAGGGTCAGATGGGACAGCACCTGCCCGGTGGCGAGCACGACAGGCAGGAACGCCGTGCCCCGGCGCAGCACGGGGACGGCCGCCGTCAGGGCAGCGAGGACGGTCGCCGTCCCGACGAGCAGGACCAGCGTGGAACCCGCCGGAAGACCCCCGCCGGCCGCGCCGTGGGCCGCGACGGCCAGGGCCACGGTGGTTGCGCCGACGGCACCACCGCGCACCCGAGCGGACAGCTCGTCCCCGGCGGTGGTGCACACGCCCACAGGCTACTACATCTCGTCGTAGAACGACGGGAGCACGACTCAGCGCATTAAGACAACTTGACGAGTTGTTGTGTTTTTACAACACTGACGGCATGAGCCCGGTACGGCGCGGGGAGTCCCGCCCCATCTTCAACCGCATCGCCGTGCTCCGCGCGGAACGTGCCCTGAGCCGGGCGGGGTTGGCGGAGCTGATCGAGGTGAACCCGCAGACCGTCGGCGCACTCGAACGGGGCGACCACTACCCCAGCCTCGACCTGGCGATGCGGATCTGCGACGTCTTCGAACTGCCGGTCGAAGCGGTGTTCTCCAGACACCCGTTCACCCCACTCTCCACCGAGCTCTACCGGCGCGACCGAGAGGAAGGAGAGGGCCGCAGTGCCTGAACAGAATCTGATCGAGCGCTACCAGGCAGGCCGGGCGCGACGCTTCCTCGCCAACTCCGAGAAGTGGCAGTCGATGCTGCCCGGGTGGCGCACCCGCAGCCGGCGCCGCATCCTGGTCGGCGGCCTCGCCGTCACCTTCGCGTTCATGCTCACCGTGGGCGTGCTGTGCCACTTCCACGAGCGGGCGCCGCTGCTGTGGCTGCCGGCCTGCCTGCTGTTCTTCCCGATCTGGACGGCACTGCAGATCGCATCCGGGCGACTCGGCGACGCACCGGCCGAAGCGCTCGACGAGTGGGAGATACAGCAGCAGAACGCCGCCCGATCCGTGGGACTGACCATCACCCAGTGGCTGGTGATGATTCCCGTCGCCTACCTGACCATCGGCAGCGTCGTCACGGACGGTGACCACTCGACCATGGCCTACGCGGGCGGCCTGCTCACGCTGACGACGCTGATGATCGGCGGATGCTCGCCGACCATGATCCTCGCCTGGACCAGGCCCGACCCGTACCTCGACGACGATCGCCAGGAGGCGTTGTGAGCGGGAACACCCTTGCCATCGACCATCTTTCGAAACGCTACGGCGATGTGGTCGCCCTCGACGACCTGAGTTTCGAGGTCCACCCCGGCGAGATCTTCGGTTTCGTCGGCTCCAACGGGGCCGGCAAGACCACCACGATGCGGATCGTCCTCGGCGTGCTCGCCGCCGACGCAGGCAAGGTCACACTCGGGGGCCGCCCGGTCGACCTCGAGGTGCGCCGCACCATCGGCTACATGCCCGAGGAACGGGGCCTGTACCCGAAGATGAAGGTCGGCGAGCAGCTGTCGTACCTCGCTGAACTGCACGGTCTTTCCCGATCCGCGGCCAGGACCGCGGTGACCCGGTGGACGGACCGCCTCGGCATCGCCGAGCGGCTCGGTGACACCGTCGACTCCCTGAGCCTCGGCAACCAGCAGCGGGTGCAGCTGGCCGCCGCGCTGGTGCACGACCCCGCGGTACTGGTCCTCGACGAACCGTTCTCCGGACTCGACCCGGTGGCCGTCGACGTGATGAGCGACGTGCTGGTGGAGAAGGCGAACACCGGCGTGCCGGTGGTCTTCTCGAGCCACCAGCTCGACCTGGTGCAGCGTCTGTGCCACCGCGTCGGCATCATCGCGTCGGGTCGGGTGCGGGCGCTCGGGACGGTCGACGAACTGCGCGGGGGCGGCGGCACCCAACTGGTCGTGCGGGCCCCCGACGCCCCGCCCGGATGGGTGGACCACCTGGCAGGCATCCGCACGCTCGAGCACCGCGACGGCCGAACCGTCCTCGAACTCGACCCCGGCGTCGACGATCAGGAAGTCCTCGCCGCCGCGCTGAAAACCGGTCCCGTGCACGAGTTCTCCCAACACCGGCCGTCCCTGACCGAACTGTTCCGAGAGGTGGTGTCCGGATGAGCGCGCCGACTCGGACTGTGGCGCAGGCCCAGGATCCGTCGCCGAGCCACGCCCGCGCCATCGCGCTGGTCGCCCGGCGCGAGTTCCGTGCGCAGACCCGCAAGAAGAGCTTCGTGGTCAGCAACCTGATCGTGCTGATCGCGATCGTCGGCGCGGTGGTGGGCTACTCGCTCTTCTCCGGCGCCGACGAACCCGACCTGGCCTCCGTGGGACTCGTCGGCGACCAGTCCCTCGGCGCCGCACTCGTGACCGCGGGCGACCAGGTCGGCACCGGCATCGAGGTCACCGCGGTCGACGACGAACAGACCGCCCGGGACCGCGTCACCTCCGGCGACCTGGACGTCGCGCTGATCCCGCGCCCGGACGGATCCGCCACCGCCGTCACCGAATCCGAGCTGGAGGCAGGCCTGCGCACCGCCCTCGACGTCGCCGTCGCCACCCGGGCCCAGCAGGAGGCCCTCGCCGCGCAGGGCGTCGACACCACGCGGCTGGCCGCGGCCACCTCGGGTGCAGTGGTCACCGTCGACGCACTCGACCCGCCGGATCCCGAACGCGGACAGCGGGTGGCGCTGTCCGTCACGGCGGTGATCCTGCTGTACATGCAGATCCTCGGGTTCGGCATGTACGTCGCGATGGGCGTGGTCGAGGAGAAGTCGAGCCGGGTGGTCGAACTGCTGCTCTCGACGCTGCGTCCGCTGCAGCTGCTCTGGGGCAAGATCATCGGCATCGGCGCGGTCGGCCTGGTGCAGTTGACCGCGTACGGCGTCGTGGGGGTCGCCGCGGGCCTGGCGACCGGACTGCTCACCGTCACCGGCACCGCGCTGGCGGTGTTCGCGTCCACCCTCGGATGGTTCGTGCTCGGCTTCGCCTTCTTCGCGGTGCTGTATGCGGCGGCCGGGTCGATGGTCTCCAGGCAGGAGGACGTCAACTCCACCGCCATGCCCCTGATGCTGCTGATCATGGCGATGTTCTTCACCGCCTTCTCCGCCGTCGGCAACCCCGACGGCACCCTGAGCAACGTGCTGAGCTGGATTCCACCGTTCTCCGCGATCCTGATGCCGCTGCGGATCGCGGCCGGGGTGGCCGGCCCGGGGCAGGTGATCGGCACCGTCGCGATCATGCTGGCCGCCACCATCGGTGCCTCGCTGATCGCGGCGAAGATCTACCAGCGCTCGATCCTGCGGGTCGGAAAGACGGTCTCCTGGCGGGAGGCATTCGGACGGTGAACGGCCCGGGCTCCGCCGGCCGGCCGACTTCTCGAGGGCTTCAGCCCTGTTCGCGCTGCGCCGCGAGCGATACAGCTCGCTCGAAGGTGTCGACGAGCACCGCACGCCGGGCTTCCTTGTAGTCGGCATCCGGATCGAGATCGTCGATGTACCCGTCCCATGCACGCAGGTACCGGTCACGCCAATCGGCCACCACCGCCACCGCCGGAAAGGTCGCACCAACCCGTCCCGGCTCGACGATCCCGACCAGGATCTCGAGCCACGCCGGCACCATCTCCCCGCCCCACTCATCCGGTTCGAGAGCCGAATCGTCGGATCCGTCGCCGAACTGCTCCGCAATGTCGGCGATGATCCCGTCCGTCAGCGCACTCAATCCGTCCGCAACGGTGTCACTGTCGAAATTCCCCGGACCCCAGACACCCACCGCAATCCTCCCTGCCCGTCGTAACCCTTCTCGGGTGCCCCACCATAGGGGTGCCGCGAGTTCCCGGCCGGGACCACCCCTCGCGATGAACCTGTACCCGCTGACGGCCGGGACCGTTGGCTAATGTCGAGCACATGCCCGCGCGACTGTCCGCCCACGACGTTCTCGACCTGGTCCTCGACGAGGACAGCTACCGGTCCTGGGACACCGCACCGCTCGAGGTGGACGCCGACGCCGGCTACCGCGCCGACCTCGAAGCAGCGCGGGCGAAGACCGGACTCGACGAGTCCGTCATCACCGGGGAGGGCACCGTCCGCGGTCGTCGGGTCGCGGTGATCGCCTGCGAGTTCGGCTTCCTCGCCGGCTCGATCGGCGTCGCGGCAGCCGAGCGCATCGTCACCGCCGTCGAACGCGCGACCGCGCAGCGGTTGCCGCTGCTTGCCTCCCCGACCTCGGGCGGCACCCGGATGCAGGAGGGGACCCTCGCGTTCGTGCAGATGGTGAAGATCGCCGCGGCGATCACCGTGCACAAGGCGGCGGGCCTGCCGTACCTGGTGTACCTGCGGAATCCGACGACCGGCGGCGTGTTCGCGTCGTGGGGTTCGCTCGGGCACGTGACCGTCGCGCAGCCGGGCGCCCTGGTCGGGTTCCTCGGTCCGCGCGTCTACCAGGCCCTGTACGGGGAGGCGTTTCCCGAGGGGGTGCAGACGTCGGAGAACCTGTACGCCAACGGCGTCATCGACGGGGTGGTCGAGCCGAGGGAGCTGCGGCATCTGGTCCCCCGCGCACTGCGGGTGATGACCGGCGAGACGGACGAGTTCGTCGACACGCGCCCAGAACCCGCCGCCATCCCGGACGTGCCCGCCTGGCAGTCGGTGATGCTGTCGCGGCGCGCCGACCGCCCCGGTATCCGGCAACTGTTGCGGTACGCCGCAACCGAGCAGGTGCCGCTTTCGGGCACCGGGCAGGGCGAGGCCGACAAGACGGTGCTGGTGTCGCTGGCACGGTTCCGGGGACAACCGTGCGTGCTGTTCGGACAGGACCGCAGCGGCCAGTCCCCCGAGACGACGATGGGTCCCGGCGCCCTGCGCGAGGCCCGGCGGGCGATGAAACTGGCCGGGGAACTTCGCATCCCGCTGGTGTCGGTGATCGACACCCTCGGAGCGTCGCTGTCGAAGGAGGCCGAGGAGCGGGGCCTCGCCCCCGAGATCGCCCGCTGCCTGGCGGATCTCGTCACCCTCGACACCCCGACGGTGTCGGTGCTGCTCGGTCAGGGCACCGGCGGTGGCGCCCTGGCACTGCTGCCCGCGGACCGCGTGCTCGCCGCGCAGAACGGCTGGCTCGCGCCCCTGCCGCCGGAGGGCGCCAGCGCGATCGTGCACCGCGACACCACCCACGCGCCACGAATGGCCGAGGCACAGGGAATCCGGTCCCGCGACCTGTTGCGCGACGGCGTTGTCGACGCGATCATTCCAGAACTGCCCGACGCCGCGGAGGAACCGATCGGCTTCTCCAAGCGCGTCGGCGAGGCCATCGCGCGCGAACTCGCCTCCCTCGCCGCCGTCCCCGCCGAGCGGCGGGCCGCCGACCGCACCGCCCGCTACCGCAACCTCGGACTGCAGCGATGAGAGCCGACACCCGGGACCACGACTCGGCGGCGCTGGCCCGATTCGAACTGTTCCTGGTCGCGGCGGTGGCCACGGTCCTGGTCACCCGCGCCTACCTCGCCGCGACGGGCTACCCGCAGATTGGGGGCGGCGCACTGCACGTCGCGCACGTGCTGTGGGGTGGACTGCTGATGGCGGTGGCCCTCGTCGCGCTCGGGATCGGCGAGGGCAGCCGGGTCCGACTGCTGTCGGCCCTCGTCGGCGGAATCGGCTTCGGCCTGTTCGTCGACGAGATCGGCAAGTTCGTCACCGCCGACGTCAACTACTTCTTCCAGCCCGCGATCGCGATGATCTATGTCGTGTTCGTGCTGTTCTATCTGATTGCCCGCGAGGCGATCACCCGGGCCGGACTGCCCGACGAGCGGCGGGTGGCGATCGGTGCGGGCGCGATCACCGATCTCGCTCTCAGGCAACTCGACGACGTCCGCCGCCGCGCCGTGATCGGGGTGCTCGACGGGGTCCGCGATCCGCGATTCGCCGATCTGGCGGCCACCCTCCGCGCGGCGCTGATCTCGGAGGCGGTCGCCGACAACAGCGCGGGTACGCGGATCGCCCGCGTGCGCGACACCATCACCCGGCGCACCGACCGGGTGCTCGGGCACCGCGTCGTGCGCCGGCTGGTGCTGGCGCTGTTCGTGATCCAGGCCGTGTTCGCCGTAGCATCGGTGGCCGCCGCACTGTTCGCCGACAACGAGACCGCGGTCGACGATCTCTCCGACACCATGGTCCAACTGTCGAGCACGGTGTCCGGAGCCCTGGCCGTGCTCGGTGTGTGGTTCCTGTGGCGCGGCCCGTACCTGCGTGCGCTGCGGCTGCTGTACGCCTCGATCGTCGTCAATCTCCTGGTGACGCAGGTCTTCCTGTTCGCCCAGGAACAGCTCGGTGCGCTCACCGGATTCGTGCTGTCCCTCGCGATGCTCGGCTGCCTCCGGCTCGCGATCCGCGCGGAGGAGGACGGGGCGGTGAAACAGCCGGCCTGAGAAAGTGTGGAACTACTCCCGCTTTCCGGGCGGAATCCCACACAACTCACCCGGAACCCGGCTAGCTGCCACCCGCCGCGACGGACGGCACGATCACCGCGGCGATGACGGCCGCGTTCACGGCCTCGACGGCCCGGTGGACGGCGACGGCGGCCCAGTCACCGTTCGCGATCTCCTTGGCGCGCTTCCGGATCGCCTTCTTTCCGGCGTCGGGGAACACCTTCGGCGCCGCGTCGACGGCGGACAGCAGCGAGACCAGCGCGGAGGTGCGTGGGTCGGGCGCGGCACCGTCGACGAGGACCGTCCACAGCCTGTCGCGAACCACCCGCTCGTGGGTGGCGTCCACGGACGGCCACGTCTTCGTCGGGAAGATGCCGAGCAGCCTGCCCTTGGACTCGTGCACCCAGCCGCGCTCGACGATCCGGCCGAGCACAGCCTCCTTCAGGCCGGTGCCGAGCTTCTCGATGGCCCGCTCCGGCTTCATCGGCTTCGATCCGCGCAGCTGCGCGACGGCGTGCGCGAGGATCGGGTCCAGCGGCGCCGTCCGATTGGTCAGTACCAGCCGCCCCTTCTTCACGTCCCCGTCCCCCGTCGCCGGTTCGACGATCCCGTCGATGGCGAGATCGAGCAGGACCGCTCCCGCGAGGACCCGGGGCAGCGTGGCCCCGTCCACGACGGGCTTGCCGGTGTCGTCGTCGAGCAGGAGCAGCAGCAGGTCCTCGGCGAGCAGCGTCATGGTTCCCACCGTACGGGCAGGAACCGGCGCAGACGCGCAACGCCCGACGGCGCCGTTCACCGACAATTCACCGCCGCCCGCCGCACCGTGTCGGCCCGACCCGCCGACCAGGCATGTGGGGGCGGGCAAATCCCCTAGGGTGTAGTGCGCATCACAGATGCTGTGCAGTGCGCATCGCAGATGCGGGCACACGGGCAAGGAGAGGACACGAGTCGATGAGTGCAGTCGAGCACGCGAACGGCGCCTACGCCGAGGCATTCCGCGAGAGCGTCGAGCAACCGGAGAGCTTCTGGCTCAAGGCTGCCGAGGCCATCGACTGGGTGACCGCTCCGACCAAGGCGCTCGACGACTCCGCGGCGCCGATGTACCGGTGGTTCCCCGACGCCCGCCTCAACACCTGCTTCAACGCGCTGGACCGGCACGTCGCCGCCGGGCGCGGCGACCAGGCCGCGCTGATCTACGACTCCGCGATGATCGGCACGACCCGCACCTACACCTACGCGGAACTGCTCGACCAGGTGTCTCGGTTCGCGGGAGTCCTCGCCGCCCAGGGCATCACCGCGGGCGACCGCGTCGTGGTCTACATGCCGATGATCCCGGAGGCCGCGATCGCGATGCTGGCGTGCGCCCGCATCGGTGCCGTGCACTCGGTGGTGTTCGGCGGGTTCGCCGCCGCCGAGCTCGCCGCCCGCATCGACGACGCCGAGCCGAAGGCCCTGATCACCGCGTCAGGCGGTCTCGAGCCGGGCCGGACGATCGAGTACCTGCCGATGGTGGAGCGGGCCCTCGGGCTGACCGGCAAGGCTCCCGCGACGATCATCGTCAAGGACCGCGAACAGATCCCCGGCAGCGCCGCCGACCACGACGGCTGGCTGGACTGGGACGCCGCGATCGCCGAGGGCGCCCCGGCCGACTGCGTCCCGGTCGCCGCCACCGACCCGCTGTACATCCTCTACACCTCGGGCACCACCGGAAAGCCCAAGGGCGTGGTCCGCGACAACGGCGGGCACGCGGTCGCGCTGGCCTGGTCGATGCGCAACATCTACGACATCGGCGCCGGTCAGGTGATGTGGACGGCCTCCGACGTCGGCTGGGTCGTCGGGCACTCCTACATCGTGTACGCACCGCTGCTGGTCGGCGCGACCACGATCGTCTACGAGGGCAAGCCGGTCGGCACCCCCGACGCGGGCGCGTTCTGGCGCGTCATCGAGCAGCACCGGGTCCGTGCGCTGTTCACCGCGCCGACCGCGATCCGCGCCATCCGCAAGGAGGACCCGGAGGCCGCCGAGCTCGCCAAGTACGACATCTCCTCGCTGACCACACTGTTCGCGGCAGGCGAGCGGCTCGACCCCGACACCTACGAGTGGGCCGGCGCCAAGCTTGGTGTCCCGGTGATCGACCACTGGTGGCAGACCGAGACCGGCTGGGCGATCTGCGCGAACCTGCGAGGGCTCGAGCCGATGCCGATCAAGGCGGGCTCGCCGACGGTGTCGGTGCCCGGCTACCGGGTGCAGATCGTCGACGGTGAGGGCACCGAGGTCGCGCCGGGCACCGAGGGCAACATCGTGATCAAGCTGCCGTTGCCGCCGGGCACGCTGGCCGGGTTGTGGCGCGACGAGGAGCGCTACGTCAAGTCGTACCTGTCGACGTTCCAGGGCTACTACCTGACCGGCGACTCCGGCTACATCGACGCCGACGGCTACGTCTTCGTCCTCGGCCGCAGCGACGACGTGATCAACGTCGCCGGACACCGGCTCTCCACCGGCGCGATGGAAGCGGTCGTCGCGCAGCACGTGGCGGTCGCCGAGTGCGCAGTGGTCGGCATCAAGGACGACCTCAAGGGTCAGCGGCCCAGCGGCTACGTGGTGCTCAAGGCAGGCGCCGACATCGACCACGAGGTGCTGCGCACCGAACTGGTGGCGATGGTCCGCGACCAGATCGGCGCGGTCGCCACGTTCCGCGACGTGACGGTTGTGCAGGCGCTGCCGAAGACCCGCTCCGGCAAGATCCTGCGCAAGACGATGCGGCAGATCGCCGACCACGAGGACTACGCGGTCCCGTCGACCATCGAGGACCCCGCCGTCCTCGACGCGCTCGCGCGGCTCCTCGGCCCGACCTCGTAGGTCGCCGGGCACGGCCACCGACCCGCACCCGGCGACCGGGACCGGGGCGGTGGCCGTGCCGCTCGGCCCGTACGCCACCGCCGGGGTCACGCGGACCGCGCGGACCCCCGCAACATGCACAATGGCGGGGTGACCGAGACCGCATCCGCCACCGTCCTGGTAGTCGACGACGACGAGGACGTGCTCTCCTCCCTTCGCCGTGGCCTGCGCCTGTCCGGGTTCACGATCCTGACGGCCGGCGACGGGGCGGAGGCGCTGTCCGTGGTCGCGGACCGCGCGCCCGACGCCGTGGTGCTGGACATGAACATGCCCGTCCTCGACGGGGCCAGCGTCGTCACGGCGCTGCGGGCGATGGGCAACGACATCCCCATCTGCGTGCTCAGTGCCCGCTCCTCGGTGGGCGACCGGGTGGCCGGACTCGAAGCGGGCGCGGACGACTACCTCGTCAAACCGTTCGTGCTCGCCGAACTCGTCGCCCGGATCAACGCGATGCTGCGCCGGCGCGCAGCACCGGTTCAGCCCGCCGGACCGACCGGGACGGCCCAGGGCAGCCTCACCGTCGGGTCGCTCGTCATGGACATGCCGGGGCGGCGCGCCGTCCTGGACGGCCACGAAATCGATCTCACCAAAAGGGAATTCGAGCTCCTGGCGGTCCTGGTCCGCAACCACGGCGTCGTCCTCACCCGCGAACGACTGCTGGAGCTGGTCTGGGGGTACGACTTCGTCGCCGACACCAACGTCGTCGACGTGTTCGTCGGATACCTGCGCCGCAAGCTGGAGGCACACGGGCACCCCCGCATCCTGCAGACCGTCCGCGGAGTCGGCTTCGTGCTCCGGGACCCCGCGTGAGGACGACGGCCGTGAGGGCGCCGCGGTGAGCCGGCGGCGGTCCTACTCACTGCGGGCCCGCGTCGCCGCCGCGGCCGCGCTCGGCGCCACCGTCATCGTCGCGCTGCTCGGCATCTTCGTCTCGATCGCGATCTCGCGGAACAACATCGCCCAACTGGACCGTCGACTCGACACCGCGTCCAGCGTGCTGATCGGCAACATCGCGACGGCCGCGTCGTTCCTGCCGTCCTTCGGCGACGGCGGCGCGTTCGCGATCACCATCCGCTCCACCGGCACCGGCGATGTCATCGCCAGTACCCCCACCCGGCTGCCCGCCGTCGACGTCGGCGCCGAGACCGTGCGGGTCGACGGCACGGACTATCGCGTGTCAACCAACGAGATTCCCGACACACCGATGCTGATGTCGCTCGCGGTGCCCGCCTCGGAGGCCCAGGACGTGACCACCGATCAGCGGAAGTGGGTCCTGATCGCCGGGGTGTTCGCGATCGCCGCGGCCCTCGGGCTCGGCTGGGTGTTCGGTGGTCGTGCGGTGCGCCCGATCGTGAAGCTGACCCAGCAGATCGGCAGTGACGCACCGCAACCCACGAAGGTCTCCGGCGTCCGCGAGGCCGAGGAACTGGCCCTCGCGATCGAGAAGATGCTCACCCGGATCGCCGAGGCGCAGGGCCAGACGGAGGCCGCCCTCGAGACCGCCCGAGACTTCGCGGCCGCGTCCGCGCACGAGCTGCGCACCCCGCTGACCGCGATGCGCACCGACATCGAGGTGCTGTCCACCCTCGAACTCGACGAGACGCAGCGCCGCGAGATCCTCGCCGACCTCGCGCGCACCCAGGGCCGGGTGGAGTCCACGCTGTCCGCGCTCGAACGCCTCGCGTCCGGCGAACTGTCCAGCGACCGGGACCACGTGCCCACCGACCTCGCCGAACTGTGCGATGCCGCCGCGCACGACGCGGAGCGTCTGCACCCGGACCTGACGGTCCGCGTCGAAGCCGACCCGTCACTGGTGATCCGCGGCCTGCCCGCCGGGATGCGCCTGGCGGTGGACAACGCGACCGCGAACGCGGTCCGGCACGGCGGCGCCACCGAGGTGGTGCTTGCGGTGCACCGGCGGTGGGACGGCACGGTCCGGCTCACCGTCGACGACAACGGCCGCGGCATCCCGGCGACCGAGCGCGAGATCGTCTTCGAACGGTTCCGCCGCGGCTCCGGCGCCGCGACGGGCGGCTCGGGGCTGGGCCTGGCCCTGGTCGCCCAGCAGGCCCAATTGCACGGCGGCCGAGCATGGTTCGAGGACAGCAAACTCGGCGGAGTGCGGCTGGTGTTCGAGTTCCCCAATCGCCCCTGAGCAGGCTGCGTGCTTCTCCTGTCGAGCCGCGCGTGGCAGGGCACAGGACGCGAAAGGCCCCGTACCGCTTGCGGTACGGGGCCTTTCGAGCGAGTGACCTAGTTGGTGCCGAGCAGGTCGATGATGAAGACCAGCGTCTTGCCACCGAGCGGGTGCCCGGAGCCGGCGGCGCCGTAGGCGAGCTCCGGCGGGACGGTCAGCTTGCGGCGACCGCCGACCTTCATGCCGGGGATGCCTTCCTGCCAGCCCGGGATCAGCCGGCCGAGCGGGAACTTCACCGAGTCGCCCCGCTGGAACGAGGAGTCGAACACGGCGTTCGTGTCGTACTCGACACCGTGGTAGTGCACGTCCACGACCCCGCCGCGCTGCGCCTCGGCGCCGTCACCGACGGTGATGTCCTCGATGACCAGCTCGGTCGGCGCCGGGCCGGTGGCCGGAGCCACCTCGGGCACCGGCGGCGGCACCACGACGTCGTGCAGGTCGATGACGAAGATCAGCGTCTTGCCGGACAGCTGGTGGCCGGAGCCGGCCGGGCCGTAGGCGAGCTCCGGCGGGATGACCAGCTTGCGGCGACCGCCGACCTTCATGCCGGGGATGCCCTCCTGCCAACCGGCGATCAGGCCGGCGAGCGGGAAGGTGATGGACTCGCCGCGCAGGAACGAGGAGTCGAACACCTCGCCACTGTCGAGCTCGACACCGTGGTAGTCGACCTCGACCTTGGCGCCGGGCGTGGCCTCGGCGCCGTCACCGACGGTGATGTCCTCGATGACCAGCTCGGTGGGCGCGGGGCCCTCCCAGGGCTCGATTTCGGGTGCGTTGCTCATCAGCGGTTCCCCAGATCGACGTAGTTGCGCTCGGTGTAGCCGGTGTAGATCTGCCGCGGGCGGCCGATCTTGGTGGCCGGATCCTCGTGCATCTCGCGCCAGTGCGCGATCCAGCCGGGCAGCCGGCCCATTGCGAACAGGACGGTGAACATGCGCGTCGGGAAGCCCATCGCGCGGTAGATCAGACCCGTGTAGAAGTCCACGTTCGGGTACAGCTTGCGCTCGATGAAGTACTCGTCGGTGAGCGCGGTCTCCTCGAGGGCCTTCGCGATGTCGAGGAGTTCGTCGTCGCCGCCGAGCTTGGACAGGATGGTGTCCGCGGCCTTCTTGACCAGCGCGGCACGCGGGTCGTAGTTGCGGTAGACGCGGTGCCCGAAGCCCATGAGCTTCACGCCGTCTTCCTTGTTCTTGACCTTGCGGACGAACTCCTTGGTGTCGCCGCCGCTGGCCTTGATCTCGTCGAGCATCTCGAGCACGGCCTGGTTGGCACCACCGTGCAGCGGGCCCCACAGCGCGTTGATGCCCGCGGACACCGAGGTGAACAGGTTCGCGTCCGACGAGCCGACCATGCGCACCGTCGACGTCGAGCAGTTCTGCTCGTGGTCGGCGTGCAGGATCAGCAGCATGTCGAGGGCCTTGGCGATCTCCGGGTCCACCGCGTACGGCTCGGCGGGGAACCCGAAGGTCATCCGCAGGAAGTTCTCCACCAGCGACAGCGAGTTGTCCGGGTACAGGAACGGCTGGCCCACGGACTTCTTGTACGCGTACGCCGCGATCGTCGGGAGCTTCGCCAGCAGGCGCGTGGTGGACAGCTCCACCTGCTCCGGATCGTCGGGGTCCAGGGAGTCCTGGTAGTACGCCGACAGCGCGTTCACCGCGGACGACAACACCGGCATCGGGTGCGCGTTGCGCGGGAAGCCGTCGAAGAACCGCTTGAGGTCCTCGTGCAGCAGGGTGTGCCGCTGGATACGGGTGGTGAACGCCGCCAGCTCGTCGGTGGTCGGCAGCTCGCCGTAGATGAGCAGGTAGCTGACCTCGATGAAGGTCGAGCTCTCCGCCAGCTGCTCGATCGGGTACCCGCGGTAACGCAGGATGCCCTGGTCCCCGTCGATGTAGGTGATCGCCGACTTGGTGGAGGCGGTGTTGACGAATCCGGGATCGAGGGTGGTGTACCCCGTCGCGGAAAGGAGCTTGCCCAGCTCGATGCCGTCATTGCCTTCGGTTGCCTTGGCAATGGACATCGAGTGTGCGCCACCCGGGTAGCTGAGCGTGGGCGTGGTGTCATCGACAGCGGGCACGGAGGATCCCTCTCAAACTCGAGGCTTTGCGAGTTGCAATAGTCAGTCGCTTAGAGAACCTAGTCGCAGTTACCCGTGCCCGCCCAGGGTGGGTCACCGTTTCGCCCGGGTCAGGACGTAACGAAATGCCCTGACCTGGCGATTGGGTCACGCCGCGGCGATGCCCCAGCTGCCCGACCAGCGTTCGCCCGGCGCGAGCACAACCTGGTCGATCCCGGTGTTGAACGCGTCCGGCGGGCACGTCATCGGTTCGACGGCCAACGCCCGGCCGCGGTCCGGGTAGCCCTGACCGTTCGCGGGGTCGGCGATGAACACCTGCACCCAACCGAATGCCCGGTCCGTCCACAGCATCGCTCCGGACCCGTCCGGGGCCCGCAGCTCGTGCCTGGCCCGGCCGTCGGGGTCGGGGACGATCGAGCTGAAGGGGGTGTCCAGCGAGACCCCCACGAGCGGGCGCGGCACGGTGAAGTCGTACTCGGTGTCGTACACCGACTGCGACGGTCCGCTCGGCAGCATCCGGTCGGGGTCGAGCGGAAGCCTGGTGCCCGCCGTCAGCCGCAGGGTGCACTCGTCGAGAGGGACGTCACCGGCCCGCAGGTACGCGTGCACCCCGAGGCCGAACGGTGCGGGGGTGGCGCCGACGTTGGTCGCGGTGTGCGAGACGGTGAGCCCGTCCGCGCCGAGTTCGTGTACGACGGTCAGCTGCAACGGGTACGGCCAACCCTTGTGCAGCCCGATCCGGATGCGCTGTTCGACCCGGTGCTCGGAGTGCTCGACGAGTTCCCAGTCGTCGCGGCGGACCAGGCCGTGGATCGCGTTGCCGCGGGACGGCTCGGTCAGCGCCAACTGGTGGTCGACGCCGTCGAACCAGAACTTGCCGTCGCGGATCCGGTTCGGCCACGGCGCGAGGACCAGCCCCGCGGACAGCGGTGGCCGTTCCTGCGCGGGCCAGGTCTCGGTCAGTGCCCGTCCCGCGTGGGTGAGCAGCCGCAGGCCCGCACCGCGGGCCACCACCTCCGCCTGGTAGTCGCCGAATCGGATCTCGTACACGGGCACACGCATGAGGCCAGTGTCCACGAATCGCACGACATCGCGACAACTTTCGGGCGGCCGGGTGTTTCACACGAGCTGGGCGCGCTCGACCCGGTACCGCAGGAAGGCCGGCAACAGCAGGCAGGCGACGACCACCCCGATCACGACCAGGACTCCACCGCCCGCGGCGGCGACCGCGGTCCCGAACGCGTACGCCGCCGCGCCGTGCAGCACGTCGCCGATCCGCGGACCGCCCGCGACGACGACGATGAACACGCCTTGCAGCCGGCCGCGCATGTCGTCGGGGGCGACCTGCTGGAGCATCGTCGAGCGGAACGCCGCCGAGATCATGTCGACGGCGCCGCCGAACGCGAGGAACGCCAGCGCGATCCACAGCAGCAGCGGACCGCTCTCCGGGTCCGCGAGACCGACCGCCACACCGAAACCGACCATCGCCAGGCCCCACGCCACGATGCAGGCGACGACCGCGCGGCCCTGGTACCGGACGCGGGGCAGCCAGCCGGAGAACACGCCGCCGACCACCGCACCCGCAGACATCGCCGCGAACAGCAGGCCGAGCGCCACACCCCCGGACGCCGGGTCGCCGAACGTCTCGTGCGCGATCTGCGGGAACAGGGCCCGCGGCATCCCGAACACCATCGCGATGATGTCGACGACGAACGACGCGAGCAGCACCTTCTGGGTGGACAGGTAGGAGAACCCGTCGAGGACCGACCGCAGGCCCGCCCGGGTGGTGGGACCGGTCGGTCGCAGCGCGGGCAGCCGCGACACCGCCCACAGCGTCGCCAGCAGGGCGATCGAATCGATCAGGTACAGGCTCGGCAGGCCGACGGTCGGGATCAGCACCCCCGCGAGCAGCGGGCCTGCGATCGCCCCGAACTGCACGACCGTCATGTTCAGCGAGTTCGCCGCAGGCAGCTGCTCCCCCGGCAGCAGCCGCGGAATGATCGCCGCCCGGGTCGGCTGATTCACCGCGAAGAACGCCTGCTGCAGCGAGAACAGCCCGAGCACCAGCCACACGTTGTTCATGCCCGCCGCGGCCTGGAGCCAGAACAGCACCGACGTCGCGATCAGCCCGATCGTGGTGATCGTGATCAGCCGGCGCCGGTCCATCACGTCGGCCAGCGCGCCGCCCCACAACCCGAACACGACGAGCGGGACCAGGCCGAACACCCCGGTCAGCCCCACGTACGCGGAGCTGCGAGTGATCTCGTACACCTGCTGCGGCACCGCGACGACGCTGAGCTGGGCGCCGATCACCGTGACGATGCCGGACACCCACAGGCGCCGGTAGTGCGGTTCGCGCAGCGGTGTGACGTCGGCGAGCAGCCGACGCCGGGGCCCCTCGGTCACGGTTGCAGGCGCTCCGCGGTCCAGCCAGAGCCGGTACGGGTGACGAGCACCCGGTTGTGCATGCGGTTGGCGCGGCCCTGCCAGAACTCGACCGTCCGCGGCCGGAGCAGGAAACCGCCCCAGTCCGGCAGTCGTGGTACCTCGTCCAGGTCGGCGAAACGTTCGGTGACCTCGACCAGGCGGGTGTCGAGCGCGGCGCGCGAGTCGATGGGGGTGGACTGTTCCGACGCCCACGCCCCGAGCTGGGAGCCGCGCGGGCGGGTCCGCCAGTACTCCGCGGTGACCTCGTCCGGTACCCGGCCCACCTCGCCGCGCACCGTGACCTGATGCGCGAATGCGGTCCAGGCGAACGTCGCCGACGCGTACGGGAACCGGTCCAGCTGCCGAGCCTTGTTCGAGCCGTAGTTGGTGTAGAAGACCAGCCCGTCCTCGGACAGGCCCTTGCAGAGCACCGTGCGCGACGCGGGCCTGCCGTCGGCGTCGACGGTCGCCAGCACCATCGCGTTCGGCTCGGCGATGCCCGCAGCCGTCGCCTGGTCGATCCACCGTTGCAGCAGCGGCAGCCAGCCGTCGGCGACCGTCACGACATCCAGGTTCAATTCGTGGGCAGGCGAATTCACTTCCTGCGCCTGGTACGCGACCCGCATCGCGGCGAGATCGACGGGTTCCGCGGCGGGAGGTTCGGCATCGGACGACACAGCCGAACACGTTACTCCCGGGTATGCCCTGCTCATCGGCGACGCCGAACGGGATAGAGTTCTTCGGTGACCGCGGCGACACGTGCTGCACACCATGCATGCACACCCGCAGGACGGTGATGGCTCAGTGCGGCCCGGACCGGCGGCACTCGGACGAGGAGAATCCACGAGAAATGGCATCCAGCGCGGCAGTACCCGAGGATTTCGTCGCAGGACTCGAGGGCGTCGTCGCCTTCACCAGTGACATCGCCGAACCCGACAAGGACGGTGGCGCGCTGCGCTACCGCGGCGTCGACATCGAGGACCTCGTCGGCCAGGGCGTGACCTTCGGCGACGTGTGGGCACTGCTCGTCGACGGCGAGTTCGGCCAGGGCCTGCCGCCCGCCGAGCCGTTCCCGCTGCCCATCCACACCGGCGACGTCCGCGTCGACGTGCAAGCCGGCCTGGCGATGCTCGCGCCGATCTGGGGCTTCCAGCCGCTCCTCGACATCGACGACGAGACCGCCCGGGAGAACCTGGCCCGCGCCGCCGTCATGGCACTGTCCTACGTCGCGCAGTCCGCGCGCGGCATCTACCAGCCCGCGGTGCCGCAGCAGCGCATCGACGAGGCCAAGACCGTCACCGAGCGGTTCATGGTCCGCTGGAAGGGCGACCCGGATCCGGCGCACGTCGCCGCGATCGACGCCTACTGGGTCTCGGCCGCCGAGCACGGCATGAACGCCTCCACCTTCACCGCCCGCGTCATCGCGTCCACCGGCGCCGACGTGGCGGCCTCGCTGTCCGGCGCGGTCGGCGCGATGTCCGGCCCGCTGCACGGCGGCGCCCCGGCGCGCGTGCTGCCGATGATCGAGGAGACCGAGCGCAGCGGCGACGCCCGCGCGCTGGTCAAGGGCATTCTCGACCGCAAGGAGAAGCTGATGGGCTTCGGGCACCGCGTGTACCGCGCGGAGGATCCCCGGGCCCGGGTGCTGCGCAACACCGCCAAGCGCCTGAACGCGCCGCGCTACGAGGTCGCGGCCGCGCTCGAGCAGGCCGCCCTCGCCGAGCTGCGCGAGCGGCGCCCGGACCGCGCCATCGAGACCAACGTCGAGTTCTGGGCCGCGGTCATCCTCGACTTCGCCGAGGTCCCGGCCGCGATGATGCCCGCGATGTTCACCTGTGGCCGCACCGCCGGCTGGTGCGCGCACATCCTCGAGCAGAAGCGTCTCGGCAAGCTGGTCCGCCCGGCCGCCATCTACACCGGCCCCGCGCCGCGCTCCCCCGAGTCCGTCGCCGGCTGGGACAAGATCGCCCGCTGAGCCGCAGGCCCCGCCGTCCCCGCCCACCTCGCACGTCTCGTCACTCCAACGCAGTAAGGACACATCGCTGATGAGCACCCCGATCATCCCCGCCGACCTCAAGCCCGTCGACGGCCGTTTCGGTTGCGGACCCTCCAAGGTCCGTCCCGAGCAGTTGCAGTCGCTGGTGGAGGTGGGCGCCTCCGTTTTCGGCACCAGCCACCGCCAGAAGCCGGTCAAGGACGTCGTGGCGCGTGTGCGTTCCGGCCTGCGCGATCTGTTCTCGCTGCCCGAGGGCTACGAGGTCGTGCTCGGCAACGGCGGCTCCACCGCATTCTGGGACGCCGCGGCGTTCGGCCTGATCCGTGAGCGGTCGCAGCACTTCACGTACGGCGAGTTCTCCTCGAAGTTCGCCTCCGTCGCCAAGGGCAACCCGTTCATCGGCGACCCGATCGTCGTCTCGAGCGACCCGGGCACCGCGCCGGAGATCGTCGCCGACGGCTCCGTCGACCTCATCGGCTGGGCGCACAACGAGACCTCGACGGGTGTCGCGGTCCCCGTGAGCCGTCCGGCCGGTTCGGAGAACGCGCTCATCGCGATCGACGCCACCTCGGGTGCCGGCGGCCTGCCGGTCAACGCCGCCGACGCCGACGTCTACTACTTCGCACCGCAGAAGTGCTTCGCCGCCGACGGCGGCCTGTGGATCGCGCTGATGAGCCCGGCCGCGCTCGAGCGCGTCGCCGAGATCAAGGACTCGGGCCGCTGGACCCCGGACTTCCTGTCGCTGCCGATCGCGGTCGACAACTCCACCAAGGACCAGACGTACAACACCCCGGCCCTGGCGACGCTGCTCATGTTCGAGAACCAGATCGCGTGGATGAACTCCAACGGCGGCCTGGACTGGACCACCGCGCGCACCAAGGACTCGTCGTCGCGGCTGTACGAGTGGGCCGAGGCGTCCGAGTTCGCCACCCCGTTCGTGGCGGATCCGGCGCTGCGCTCGCAGGTCGTCGGCACCATCGACTTCAAGGACGAGGTCGACGCCGCCGCAGTCGCGAAGATCCTGCGCGCCAACGGCATCGTCGACACCGAGCCGTACCGCAAGCTGGGCCGCAACCAGCTGCGCATCGGCATGTTCCCGGCGATCGACCCCGAGGACATCAGCCAGCTGACCAAGAGCATCGACTGGGTTGTCGGCCAGCTCTGAGCCCCGATCGCCCTGTGAACAGCCCCCGGCCGCACGCCGGGGGCTGTTTTCGTCTCCACCCGCAGATGTGAGTGATACCGTGATTCACACACAAGTTGGCAGAGAATCGGAGAACGCCGTGAGCGCCAGAACCCCGGAATCCTTGCCCGAGACTTCGCCCGAAGAGTCCGTCGACGTCCTGATCATCGGAGCGGGACTGTCCGGCATCGGCGCCGCCCACCACCTCCAGGACGCGTTCCCCGGCCGGTCGTACACGATCCTCGAGGCCCGCGACGCGATCGGCGGCACCTGGGACCTGTTCCGCTACCCCGGCATCCGCTCCGACTCCGACATGCAGACCCTCGGCTACCGGTTTCGGCCGTGGACCGACGAGAAGTCCATCGCGGACGGCCCCGCGATCCTCGAGTACGTCCGCGCGACCGCGGCAGAGGCCGGGATCGACAAGCGAATCCGGTTCGGGCACCGCATGGTTCGCGCCGACTGGTCGTCGGACGACGGACTGTGGACGGTGACGGCCGAGCACGGCGCCGAGACGGTGACGCTGACCGCCCGCTTCCTGTACGCCTGCACCGGGTACTACCGCTACGACGAGGGATTCACCCCGAAGTTCGAGGGCACCGAGCGCTTCCGCGGCGAGATCGTCCACCCGCAGCACTGGCCCGCCGATCTCGACCACACCGGCAAGAAGGTGGTGGTGATCGGCAGCGGCGCCACCGCCGTCACCCTCGTTCCGTCGATGGCCACCGACGCCGAGCACGTCACCATGCTGCAGCGCTCCCCCACCTACATCGCGTCACTGCCTGCGCGGGACCCGATCGCCAACGCGCTGCGACGGGTGCTGGGCAACCGGCTCGCGTACCCGATAGCCCGCTGGAAGAACATCGGGTTCTCGACCGTCACCTACCAGCTCAGCCAACGCCTGCCCGGGGTGGTCAAGAAGGTGCTGCGCAGGGCGCAGGAGCGGCAGCTGCCCGCCGGCTACGACATCGACACCCACTTCACCCCGCGCTACAACCCGTGGGACCAGCGGATGTGCCTGGTGCCCGACGGCGACCTGTTCCGCGCCATCCGTCACGGCAGGGCGTCCATCGTCACCGACCGCATCGCGTCGTTCACCGAACGTGGCCTCGCGCTCGAGTCCGGCACCGAACTCGACGCCGACGTGATCGTCACCGCGACCGGGCTGAACCTGCTCATCTTCGGCGGCGCGGAGCTGTCGGTCGACGGTGAGCCGGTGTCGCTGCCGGACACACTGGCCTACAAGGGCATGATGCTCAGCGGTGTCCCTAACTTCGTGTTCACGATCGGCTACACCAACGCCTCGTGGACGCTCAAGGCCGACCTCGTCGCCGAGTACTTCTGCCGGCTGCTCACGCGGATGGACGAGCGCGGCGAGACGGTATGCGTGCCCGTCAACAACGATCCGACGCTGACCACCCGCCCGCTGCTCGACTTCGAGGCCGGGTACGTGCAGCGCTCGGTCGACCAGTTCCCGCGGTCCGGGTCCCGCCCGCCGTGGCAGCTCGGGATGAGCTACGTCCACGACCTGGTCACCCTGCGCCACCGCACCCTCGACGACGGCGTGATGCAGTTCAGTTGACAGTCCGGGATTCCGGCCGGGACCCCACCGCACCGTCGCCACCCACCTCCCCCAGGCCCCACCGAATGTGGGATTCGGTCAGTTGGACTGATCGAATCCCACATTCGGTCAGATCACCGGCCGCGAGCCTCCTGTTGTCCACAGGGCCGGACGCGCATCCACAGGTCCGCCGAACCCCCTGGTCAGGACGGATCCTCCGACAGGAGCTGCATGCACCATGGCCGGATGAAACGAGGAACGTGGGCCTCGGACGTCGAGTACCTGTCGGCGCACAGCCGCAACGGTGTCATCCGCACCGCACGCTTGCTCGCCCTCGGGGTGGCTCCTGGAACCATCACCGGGCGATGCCGGCCGGGCGGCCTCTGGCAGCGCCTCCTCCCCGGAATAATTCTCCTGCACAACGGATTTCCGACGACACTCCAACGCAATACGGCAGCGCTCATGTACGGCGGCGACGACAGTGTGCTGACGGGGCATGCCGCTCTCACCGCCCACGGCTACCGGGGGTCGGCGTCGATGAGCGACATCCTGCTGCTGATACCCGCGGAGCGATACAGGCTGTCGAACGCATTCGTCAGAATCGAACGCACGTGGCGCCTGCCTGAACCCGTAACCAAGGGAACCCTCCGGTGCGCCCCGATCACCCGAGCAGCGCTCGACGCCGCCCGCCGTTCGCGGGTCACGAACGACTGCCGGGCACTGCTGTCGGAGGTCGTCCAGCGCGGTGGAACGACGGTGGACGAATTGGCAATCGAACTCTCCGAAGGTTCCTGCCGTGGTACCGCGCTGCCGCGATCGGTGCTGCGAGAGCTGGGAGCAGGCGCACATTCCGTCGCCGAGATCGAGGCGCAGAAACTCTACGCCCGCAGCGGACTCCCGCCGATGGTTCACAATCGCCCGGTAGAAACCGCAACCTCAGAATTCATCGCCACCCCCGACGGATGGATCGACGACGTGGCGATGGCCTGGGAAATCGACTCGCTCAAACATCACTTCACACCCCGCGACCACGAGCGCACCCTCACCCGTCCCGCCCCACCCCACCCCACCTACCGAATGTGGGATTCGGTCAGTTGGACTGATCGAATCCCACATTCGGTCAACAAGGGGGGTGGTTGACCCGCGCGGTGGGGACTACGCGGTGGGGATTACTCCGAGACGATCGCGTCGGCCTCGATCTCGATGAGCAGGTCCGCGTCGATGAGCTTGCTGACCTCGAGGATGGTGGTGGCGGGGCGGATCTCGCCGAACACCTCGCCGTGCGCGAGGCCGGCCTCCTCCCAACGGCTCATGTCCGTGAGGAACATGCGGGTACGGATGACGTCCTCGGGCTTGGCACCGGCCTCGGCGAGCGCGCCGACGATGCGGCGCAGGGCCTCGCGGGTCTGCTCGGCCAGGCTGTCGCCGCCGACCGGTCCGTCCGGGCCCGAGGCGGTGGTGCCGGACACCGACACCTGCTGCCCGATGCGGACGGCACGCGAGTACCCGATCTTCGCCTCCCAGTCGGAGCCGGAGGAGATGTTGTTTCGATTCGACATTCCCCAGATTCTGTCAGGACCGCAGATCCTGGCAGGACCGCGGGTCGGGCGGCGCGAGGACGACGGCACGCCGTCAGGGCCGGGTGTGCTGTTCGGCGACGAAGCGGTGGAACGGTTCGAGGGCATCGTCCCCGAGATGCGGGCCACTCACCTCCACCCCGGCGTGAGCGGACCGAATGACGTCCGCGCAACCGAGGTCGAATCGCGGCCCACCGGTGAGGATTTCACCGAACGCGGCGGCCGAGGCCGCGTACACCACCCGGCGCACCCCGGCCCACACCATCGCCGCGGCGCACATCGGGCACGGTTCCCCGGACGCGTAGACGACTGCGCCCTCCAGCCGGTCGGCGTTGCCCTCCGCGCACGCGGTGGTGATCGCGTCGAGTTCGGCGTGTTCCGTCACGTCCCCCGAGGTGGCCACCGAGTTCGCACCCTCACTGACGACCACGCCGGCGGCGTCCACGACGACGGCACCGAACGGCCGGTTGCCGGCGTCGCCGGTCTCGACGGCCAATGCGAGCGCCCTGTGCAGGTATGCCAGGTCGTCCGAGGTCAACTCGGTCACGACACCACCTTCTCTTTCGTACCGACGTTGCGCAGCAACGCATTTGCTCCGATCCCTGCCACGATGAACGCCACGCCGAGCCAGGTCGGACCACCGTCCATCGCGAGAGTGATGATGCCGATCGGGATCAGCCAGGTGGTCAGCGGGCCGACGAACTCGGCCCACCCCGGCGCGGGTTCGCCGGGTTCGCCCGCCGTCGCGGCGGCACGGGCCGTCGCGACGTCCGGGTACCACTGGCTGAACTGCAGCGCGCAGAGCATGGCGGCGGTCTGGATCACCCAGCCGGTCCAGATGTTGTCGCTGTCGCCAAGCACCGCGTCCCCGTAGAACCCGGCAATCGCCGCGACCAGGAACGCGACAGCCCACGCGCCGGTGATCACGTAGTTCACCCGCAGGAACAGGGGCGTCTCCCAGAACTCCCGGTCGACCTCCTCGCGGGCGTACTGCACCGTGAACGGCACCCGAGCGAGCATGGAGCCCACGGCGATCAGGAACAGCGTGATGTTGGCGATCTCACCGATCCACGTCTCCATCCAGTCCTGCCCGGCCTCGTCCAGCGCGAAATGGAGTGCGACCAATCCCGCGAAGAAGACGACGTCGACGACCGCGAGCAGTTTCGTGGACCGCCCTCGCAGCCGATCCACGACGAGGAAGAGCACCGATATGGCGAGTGCGACGCCGGCGGCCACCTCCAGGCGACCCGGCCCCTCGAACACCGCGAGCACGATCCACGGCGTCAGTCCGGTCAGCGGACCGTCGAGCAGCGATGCGAACGCATCGAAGGCACGCCGTGCGGGCGAAGCGGTTCCGGACACCTGCGGACTGCGCTCGACCATCGCTGATGACCTTCGTTGGCGTCGACGACATCGGTGTGTCGATCGTAACGCCGCGGCCGGCCGGGCACGCCGCAAAGCACCCAACCCTCAAGGAGAACTAGAGACTATAGCTCCCCGCGTTCGCAACGACCTCACCGGGAGTGGCGTGTCGCCACCCCCTCGGCATCACGGGTGGATTACAGTCGGCGCGGGCAATGTCGCGAAATCGACGCGATGAGGAGGTCAATGTGCGAGAGCTCTCCGTAATCGGACTCGAGCCCGGCGGATCGCACGTGGTGTGCGCCGATCCCGAGACCGGAGAACGGTTCCGGATCCCCGCCGACGACAAGCTGCGAGCCGCATCCCGCGGCGACATAGCCCGTTTCGGGCAGATCGAAATCGAGTCCGAGAGCCAGATGCGCCCTCGCGAAATCCAGGCCCGCATCCGGGCCGGTGCCACCGTCGAACAGGTCGCCGGCGAGGCGGGCGTCTCGATCAAGCGCATCGAAGGGTTCGCGCATCCGGTCCTGCTCGAGCGTGCCCGTGCCGCGCAGTTGGCGCAGGGCGGTCATCCGGTTCGGGACAACGGCCCGACCGTTCAGACCCTGGCCGAGATCGTGGCGATGGCCTTCCGCGCTCGCGGCCACAACCTCGACGACGCGAGCTGGGATGCCTGGCGCGACGAGGACGGCCATTGGGTGGCTCAGTTGCAGTGGCAGGCGGGCCGCACCCGCAATGCCGCACACTGGCGGTACCAGCCGGACACGCACGGCGGGACCATCGCCGCGCTGGACGCTGCGGCAACCGACCTGATCGATCCCGACTTCGGCCGGCCGCTGCGCGGTCTCGCGCCCCTCGCGATCGAGTCCCCTGCCCTCGCTGACGAGCCGGAGGGACCTGCCGAACCCGAGGTCGAGGCCGACCTCGATGCCGATGCGGTCGGCGATGTCGGGGACAGCGACGAAGAGGCACCGCAGCCCCGGCAGGCACCGCAGCACCAGGGCGGCAAGGACAAGCGCGGCAAGCCGCACCTGCCGTCCTGGGACGACGTGCTGCTCGGCGTTCGGAGCAGTGGACGCGGCTAGCCGACCCCGTCGATCAGCTCGCGTCCCGGCAACTCTCGACTAGCCGGCGGCCGCGTCCGGATCCGGCTCGGGTGACGGCATGGCGAGGAGTTGGTCCAGCCAGGCGACCGCATCGATCAGCGCGCGGGCCTGCCCCGACTCCGCGGTCGCGTACACCAGCGGCGCGAGATCGGCCGACACCTTGTCGCCATGTCCGGTGAGCACGTCGACGACACCGGTCCACACGTGGCAGGCCGGTGCGGGCAACCGATCGACCGGCACCATCCGACCGTCCGGCACCTCGACGGCGATGACCAGGTCACCGGCGTCGACCAGGGGATCCACTTTGTCGACGACCACTCGGGCAAGAGCGGTCACCACCCAGTCGACCACGCACCCGTAGTGGCCGTGATGGACCCCGTCGGGCATCACCAGTGACGCAACCTCGTCGAGGAAGGCTTCGGTGTCGCGGTCGCCGGCGTGTGTGAGCAATCGGCCTCCGATGTCGGCCCCCCGGTGCGCTCCGCCTCCGATGGGTGTCATGGCTCTGGTGTGCCCGATGGCCCGCCGGGCCACACCTGCTGCCGCAAGTTTTCCGGTCCCGGACTTCGACTCCGGGCGACCCCGCCGACCGGGACGCCTATCGCCCCCCGGCAACTTATTGTAACCTTCGGTCACATTTACTGGAGGGGGACGAACGTTGCTCACGCTCGACTGGACGCGACTCACGGCCGGACTGCCGGCCCTCGACGACGTCGCCGTCGCCGCCCGCAACGCCTGGGCGCTCACGCTGGGCGAGGGCGTCGCCCCGATCCGCCACACACCGTCCGAACTGCTCCGCTCCGGCCCGCACCGCGACCTGTACCGGTTCGGCCCCCAGCCCACGCCGGGAACGCGGCCGATCCTGCTCGTTCCCCCGCTGGCGGTACCCGCGACCTGCTACGACCTGCGGCCCGGACAGAGCCTGGCCGCACACCTGGCCGACGGGGAGCACGCGCCGTATCTCCTCGACTACGGCACCATGACCGCCGCCGACCGCGACCTCGGCTTCGAGGCGTGGGCCGACGACATCGTGCCGGAGGCACTCCGTCACATCAGCGACCGGCACGCCGGCGCCGACGTCGATCTCGTCGGCTGGAGTCTCGGCGGGACCATCTCACTGCTCACCGCCGCCGCCCACGCCGACCTTCCGATCCGCTCCGTGACCGTGATCGGAACCCCCGTCGACTACACCCGGATCCCCGTGATCAGTCCACTGCGGATGATCGGCCGGATCACGACGGAACGCCCGCTGACGGCGGTCACCCGCATGCTCGGAGGCCTCCCCGCACCGATCGTCCAGGCCACGTACCGGGCCACCGCACCGCACCGGGAACTGCTCAAGCCGTGGTTCGTCGCCCGCAACCTGCGCAACACCGAATCCCTCGCACGGATGGAGGCGATCGACCGGTTCATGGCCGAGATGCCCGGCTACCCGGCCCGCGTCTTCCACCAGATGTGCTCGCAGCTGATCCTCGGAAACTCCTTGGCGGAAGGTCGATTCCGGTTCGGGTCCCGGACGGTGACACTGTCCGACGTGACCGTGCCGGTGCTGGGCGTGGGCGGCACCACCGATGTGATCGCGCCGGCCGCGGCGGTCGCCCCGATCACCGACCTGCTGACCGGGTCGCCGTACGTCCGGTTCGAGGCGGTGCCCGGCAGCCACCTCGGCCTCGTCGCCGGCCCCGGAGCACGGGACACCACCTGGACGATCCTCGACGAGTTCCTCGGGACGGTGCCGCACCGTCCCGGCGTGGATCCGCTCACCGCCCCAGCCCTCGGCGCCGACCGCGACTCGGCGGACGCACGGTGCGCCGACGAGAAATCGGGCGTGAGCGTCGTACCCTCGTAGGAAGGTGACGAAAGCGGGGTACGCGGTGGGGCCGACTGCATCAACGATCTGGTACGTCGACGCCCCCGACCCCGCCGCGGTGCTCCGGGAACTCCCCGAACCCGACGCCGAGGCCGCCCACGCCCTCGCCGGACGGATGTATCCCGAAACGGTGGCCGTGCCACTGCATTCCGCTCCGCTCGCCGGCTCCGCCGCGCCCACCGGTCGCGAGATCTTCATCGGCAGCTACCCGGGACTGACCGTGGTGTGCGGACCGAATCTGGCTCTGAACAAGCCGTCACTGCTCGACGAATCATGGACGCGCCCACTGGCTTCCGAACGGACCTACCTGGTCAGTGCGGACGCCGCGACACCGTGGGGTGCGTTCGCGTACTGGGAACGCGGCGCGCTTCGTCGCTCGTTCAGCGCGACCTCGTCCTTCATCCACGAGAACGTCGGCCTGCCACTGGTCTGGGAGCGCGAGTACTGGGCGGGTGAGCATCCGGCGCACCACCCGATCGCCACGCTCCCCGACCCCCAGTCGTTGCCCTTCGATCCCGGCGAGTTCGCGGACGCCGCGAACGCACAATGGCTCGGATTCAGCCACTGTCCGCCGACGCCCGACGCCGAACTCTCGGCAGGTGACCTCGCCGTGTGCGGATTCGCCCTGTATGCGTCCGGGGAGGAACCGCTCACCTCGCCGGACGAACCCGAGATCCGGGGACTGCGCAAGTGGTGGCGCCGACTGGCCGGCTGACGGGCGCTCAGCGGGCGCCGAACACCAGCGCGAGCCAACCGGCCACGACACCCGCGACCGCGCCGTACACCACCCAGCGCCACACCGGCACCTGGCGCCACTGCCAGACCGTCGGGGCCACCCCGGCGACCACCACCACGTTCACCACGAGGGCGAGCAGTGGGTGAACCGCGATCATCGCTGTGCCGCAGGCGATCACCGCCACGGTGACGAGCACCGCCGAGAATCCGGCGACAACGAGCGCCGGACCGCTCATCCGAGCCGGACCCGCTCGTAGAACGCCATCGCCGCCGCCGTCGCCACGTTGAGCGAATCGGTGCCCGGGGCCATCGGGATCCGGGCCCGGACATCGGTCTTGCGCATCGTGTACTCCGACAGCCCGGGCCCCTCCGCGCCGAGCAGCAACGCCACCTTCTCCCCAGTCATCGCCTCCGCCAGCGTGGTCGCCGAGGGGTTCGGTGTCAGGGAGATGAGTTGAAAACCCTTGTCCCGCAGCCGCTGAAGCCCGTGCGGCCACTCCGGAACCCGGGCGAACGGCACCCGCAGCACGTGTCCCATCGACACCCGCACGGCGCGCCGGTACAGCGGATCTGCGCAGCGGTCACCGAACAGCACCGCGTCCACCCCGAGCCCGGCAGCATTTCGGAACATCGAACCGATGTTCTCGTGGTCGTTGACTCCCTCGAGCACCGCGACGGTGCGGGCACCCTCGAGCACGGCGTCGAGATCGAGGGCGGGCGGACGATGCGCGGCAGCGAGCACGCCGCGGTTGAGGTGGAACCCGACAACCTCCGCCATCACCTCTGCCGAGGTCCGGTAGAACGGCACCTCGACGCCGTCGAGGTCGGCTGACAGTTCGTCGAGTCGGCGATCGACCCCGAGCAGGCTGATCGGCTGGAACCGTGACGACAACAGGCGCTGCGCCACGAGCACGCCCTCGGCGATGACGAGGCCCTTCCCGTCGGGCAGGTCGGGTCGACGGTCCGAGGAGTTCAGATCCCGGAAGTCGTCCAGCCTGGGGTCCGCAGGATTGTCGATGTCGATAACGTCAGCCACGCGACCATCTTGCCGCACCGCGAGCGGGCACCCCGACCCACTCGACCTCCCCCTGTTTCAACCCCCACTCCCGAGCGGTGTCCACCTACTCGGAGTTGTTGACGAACCCACCGATGATGTCGATCGACTGACGAAGGACCTGCAGTTGCTCCGCATCGAGTCCCGCCAGCTGGTCGGTCATCCACTTTTCCCGCGCGCTGGTCTCGTCGGCGAGCAGCGCGTGACCGGTGTCGGTCAGGGAAACGATGATCTGCCGCCCGTCCGTGGGATGCGGGGTGCGAGCGACCATGCCTGCCTCGGCGAGGGAGGCGATGACCCGGGTCATCGACGGCGGCTGCACCCGTTCCTTCGCCGCCAGCCCCCCGGGGGTCATCGGCCCATGCTCGTCCAGGCTGGCGAGCGCGGAGAGCTGAGTCAACGACACCGGAGAATCTGCCCGACGGCCGCGGAGGTGCCGCGACAGGCGCACGACGGCCAGGGAGAGATCACTGGCTAGTGAGCGTGTATCCAAGGTCACTCACGGAGGATACGGCACTGGGACACAACTGGTTCAGGTAATCGCGTCAGTTATAGGACCGACAGCAAAATACGCGACAAACAGGGCGGCGACAACCCACATCAGCGGATGAATCTGCTTGAACTTGCCGCTGGCGGCGTGAATCACCACCCACGTGATGAATCCGACGCCGATGCCGTTGGCGATCGAGTAGGTGAACGGCATGACGACGATCGTCAGGAACGCAGGCAATGCCACATCGAACCGGGAGAAGTCGATGTCGCGGACCTGACCGATCATCAGCGCACCGACCACGACCAGGGCCGGCGCCGCCGCCTCGATCGGCACCATCTCGTACAGCGGGGTCAGGAACATCGCGGCCAGGAACAGCAGGCCGGTGACCACATTCGCCAGACCGGTCCGCGCGCCCTCCGCGATACCCGAGGCCGACTCCGCGAACACCGTGTTCGACGACGCCGAGGCTCCGCCGCCGACGATCGCGCCGGTGCCTTCGACGACCAGTGCCTTGCCGATGTTCGGCAGGTTGCCGTGCTCGTCGGCGAGGTCGCCCTCCTTGCCGAGCCCGGTCATCGTGCCCATCGCGTCGAAGAAGTTGGCCAGCACCAGGGTGAACACCAGCAAACTCGCGGCCAGCACCCCGATGCGGGTGAACGCGCCGAACAGGTCGACGTTCCCGACCAGGGACAGGTCCGGCATCTGGAACAGCACGTCCGGCAGCCCGGGCACGCTCAGGTTCCAGCCCTTCGGGTCCACACCCGCCGACGGGCCCACGTCGAAGATCGCCTCGAGCACGGCCGCGAGCACCGTGGTGGCCACAATGCCGATCAGCAGACCACCGCGCACCTTCCGCGCGACCAGGACTCCCATCACCAGCACACCGAAGACGAACACCACCGTCGGCCACGACCCGATCGAGCCGTTGATGCCGAGCCCAACCGGCACCGTGGTCTTGGCCTCGTCCGGGATGCGGCGCACGAACCCGGCGTCGACGAAGCCGATGAACGCGATGAACATGCCGATACCGGCGGCGATCGCGGACTTGAGTGCGTCGGGGATCGCGTTGAACACCGCGGTCCGGAACCCCGTGACGGCCAACGCGACGATGATGAGGCCGTCGATCACCACCAGACCCATGGCCTCCGGCCACGTCACCTGCGGGGCGATGGTCACCGCGAGGAGGGTGTTGATGCCGAGGCCGGCGGCAATGGCGAACGGATAATTCGCGATGATGCCGAACAGGATGCTCATCAGGCCCGCGACGAGCGCGGTCACCGCCGCGACCTGGCTGACCGGCAGGATGTTGCCGAGGACGTCCGTCTTCGCGACGGCGTCCTCCGCCGAGAAGCTGCCCAGGATGAGCGGGTTCAGCACGATGATGTAGGACATCGCGACGAACGTGACCAGGCCGCCGCGCACTTCCGTGCTCAGCGTCGATCCACGCTCGGTGATCTTGAAGTAGTTGTCCAGTATCCGCGGTGTTCCCGCCATCAGCCATTCCTCAGTAACCGGGGTGCAAGCACAATGCTCGCCCCCGGCAGACTAGGGCACGCGGTCGGTGTGACCGGCACAACGGTACCGTCGTGTCCGTGGACGAGACCCGCAAGGACCCCCTCCTACCCGATCGCCTGACCGATCCGCGCCCGGTGATCGCGATCGGCGCCGCGGCCTGGCTGGTCGTCACGGTCGTGGTCCTGACCTCGGGCGACCGGTGGGAGTCGTGGCTGCCGATCTGCTGGGCCGGCCTGGCGCTCGGAGCGCTCGGCTCGGGCCTGTTCCTGCTGCAGCGCCGCGCGGCCCGGCGTGGCAGCCGGACCGCGCAACGCGGGCTCGGCTGAGTTCCCTCCGGCCGGACGCGCGCCCCGGATCAGTAGGTCGGCACCGGGAAGCGTTCGGTGATGGTGTCGGGATCCGGGTTGACGTCGGCCTCCTCGTCCCGGTGCCGGCTGCGCCACCAGATGGTCAGCGCCACCGACCCGGCGACCAGCACCAGCAGAACCGCGATCGCCAGCCAGAACCGGGGGCCCCAGTAGCCGACGAGTGACATGCGGATCGCGTTGCGGGCGTATGTGAGCGGCATCAGGGCGTGGAGCCACCGCAGGGGTGCGGCCATCTGCTCGATCGGGTAGACGGCGCCGAACGCGAAGATCTGGATCATCAGGGCCCCGAGGCCGACGAAGGTGCCACCGACCGCCCCGAACACCACCGTGAACAGCCGGGCCGTCGCGACCGCGGCCGCCCCGACCAGCACCATGACAGCGAACAGCGCCAGCGCGCTCGGCGGCTCGGCCTTCGCAACGGTCATCGACAGCACCGCCATCAGCGCGGCGGCGGCGACGGTGATCACGGCGGGTGTCCGGTAACGGCGCAGCCCCTCACGAATGATCGACTCGTGCACCCGCCCGTGCGGCTGCAGCGGCGGGCGCACCACGAACCAGGTGAGGATGCCGATCAGGAACAGCAGGACCGACATCACCGCCGGGATCGCACCCGGCCCGAATCCCACCGCCGGCGCGATGTTCTTGGCGCTGACGGTGACCGGCGACGAGATGACGCCCGCGGTGGCGACGCGCTCGTCGTCGGTGAACTGGGGCACCTGGCCGGCGCCGTCGGCGAGACCGGTCGCGAGTTCGGCGCTGCCCGCGTCGAGTTGACCGACGCCGTCCAGCAGCTGGCCGAGACCGTCGCGGAGCTGGACGCCGCCCTCGTCGAGTTGGCCGAGTCCGGTCGAGAGCTCGCGCGCACCCGCGTCGAGCTGACCCGCGCCATCGGTGAGCTGGCCGAGACCGGTGTTGAGTTCTGCGGCGCCCGCGGCGGCCGCTTCCAGTCCGCCGCGGTACTCGGCGTTCGGATCGGAGAGTTCGTGCGCAATCTGCCTGGCCCCGTCGCGCAGCTGCTGGAGCTGCCCGACGATGTCGTCGTCCGCGATCGGGAGCCCGGCGGCGACCACCGCGTCCACCAGCGGGCCGACGACGGTGTCGATGACCTCGCTGATCTGCGCCGCCCCGGCCCCGAGCTGATCGGTGCCTGCCACGAGCTGTCCGAGCCCGGCACTGAGCTCACCCGAGCCGGCGGCGGCCTCCCCCGCACCTGCCGCCAGCTGCCCGGTGCCGTCGGCGAGTTCGAGGCTGCCCGCATGCGCCTGGCCGAGCCCGTTCGAGAGTTCGACGCTGCCCGCGGCCAGTTCGGTGGTCCCGGCGAGGGCCTCACCGGTGCCGTCGTTGAGCTGCTGCGCACCCGCGGCGGCGTCGGACAGGCCCTTGCCGACATCGGCGAGACCGAGCAGCACCTGGTCCACGGACTGTTCCCCGATGGTCTCCGAGACCGCGGAACGCACCTGCGCCATCACCGATTCGCCGACAGGGGTCGCGACCAGGCTGTTGTGATCGTTGTAGACGACCTCGAGCCGCGCCTTCTCGCCTGCGCCACTCGCAGCGCTGGCGATGTCCCGGCTGAAGTCCTCGGGGATGACGACCGAGAAGTAGTAGTGGCCGTCCTCGACGCCCTCCCGGGCCTGGTCGAGGGTCACCTCGTGCCAGTTGACGTCGCCGCCCTCGACGAGCGCGGCGGTGACGTCGGCACCCGCGGTCAGCCGGCTGCCGTCGAGGTCGGCGCCTGCGTCGGTGTTGACGATGGCGACCGGCAACCGCGAGACGGTGTCACCGGGGTTCCACAACGCCCACATGTAGAAGCCGAGCAGCGCCAACGGGGCGATGACCAGCATCGCGAGGGCGATACGGGTCAGATGGATTCGTCGCGACATTGGCTTCTCTCTCCCCGGCAAACCGCTGGACACACGTCCAAGTTGGTCAGGGTAGAGAGTTCAGTCCCGTTCCGGGGCCGATTCGCCAGATCTCGTCGGCCCAGGTCGGCGGAGGGTCGGTGTACCGCGCCGGGCGACCCGCGGCGCGGCCCAGATCCACAACGCCGCCCACGCGATCCCGAGCAGCCAACCGGCCAGCACGTCGGTGAGCCAGTGCGCACCCAGATACACCCGCGACAGTCCGATGGAGACGGTCCACAGCGCGAGCCCGCAGGCCAGGACCGGGCCGAGCCGACCGGTCAACCGGACCACCGTCGCCCCGACCACGCAGACCAGGATCGCCGACATCATCGCGTGCCCGGACGGGAACGAGTGGGTGACCTCCTCGACCAGACGCTCCGGGAACGGCGGACGCTCCCGGCCGAAGACCAGCTTCAGACCGCTCATCAGCAGGAACCCGCTGACCATGGCACCCCCGACCATGACCGCCTCGACCCGGCGACCGCGCACGAGCAGCGCGATCACGATGGCGGTGGTGATCACGGACGCGACGAGCGTGTCACCGAGATGGGTGATCGCGGTGACCACGTCGGTCAGCCACGGCGTGCGCCAGCGCAGCATCTGGTCGAGGACCGCCTGGTCGAACGGGTCACCACCCACCGGTCACCCCCGGCCCGAGCCTGCGTTCGTCGACGTGCGTTCGGCCCGACCCGTCCACCCACCACGGCACCTCGACGTCGGCCTCCACGGCGCCGGACAGCCGCACCGTCAGCGTCTCGTGCAGCACGACGGCGCCGGACGGCAACGCGCGACCGGACGCCACGGACGCGAGCACCGCCGCCGGTTCACGCGCCCAGTCGCCGGCGCGGCCCACACCGAGAACCTCCCCGCGCACCCGCTCCGAGGCCGGCGGCAGGTCCAGCAGCTCCGCGAGCGCATCCACCGACACCAGGTCGCCGACGACCAACCGATCCGCCGGGATCGCGGCCGCCAGCCACGCCCGGTCGAGCACCAGCGCCTCGGCGGGGTCGGCGACCGTGCCGTCGATCGCACGCACCCGCGCAGGCGGCATCAGCGCGTCCAGGTCGAGTACCCCGGCCGCGGTGGCCTCCGCCAGCAGCCGGTGGGCCCGCACGACCACCGCGGGGCCGGGATCCCGATCCGGATCCGCCAGCCGGCCCAGCAACAGCTCCGCCATCTCGGTGCCCTCGACGCGGTCCGCCGCCAACGCACCGGACAGGGTCGCGGCGTCCGGATGGTCCAGCACGTCCAGCAGTCCCTCGAAGGTGCGGTCGTCCGGAGCGCGCAGCGATCCCAGCGCGACACCCCGCACGCGCGCGTGCCGCCGCAACCACCACGCCGTGTACCCGGACCGGTCCGCGAGCAGGGACGCGGTCTCCGGCTGCGACGCCAGCAGCGTCAGCGCGGCGGGCCAGGTGTCGGGGTCCACCAGATCGAGGTCGCGGACCGCGATCAGCACCTCGGGGTCGTCGGGCAGCGTCGCCCACCAGTCGGATTCGTCGTCGAGGTCGTGCTCGGGTCCGGTCGGCAGCTCCGCGCGCAGGACCGTGAACCCCCATCCGACCCCGAGCGCTCGCAGCGCTTCGGCGCCGTGTGTCTCGACGAGGGCGGACGCGACGGTGCCGAACGGGGAGTCCACGTCCAGCACGGTCGCCAGCGGTGCGCCCGGCAGCAGCAGTTCGTCCGCGGGCCGGACGTCGCCCACCTCGTCGGGCAGCGGCAGCGCACCCAGCCAGCCGGGCAGGGCACCCTGCGCGGCGGCCGCCTCGACCAGTGGCAGCACCGCGTCCGCGAGTTCGGTTGCACCGCCACCACTCTCGCCCGGCCAGTCGTCCGCCCCGGGCGGGCCGTCGGCATGATCCTCGATCCGCTCCCGCAACGCCGGATCGGTGAGCACGTCGAGCGCGCCGACGGTGCCGGCACCCAGCCGGGTCAGCAGGGGGTGCGCCGCGTCGGGATGGACCAGCCGAATCCAGTCCACGCCGCGCCCCGCGGACCCGAGGTCGTGGCCGAGCACCACCGTCCGCGGACCGGTGACGGTGCGCCCGTCGGTAAGCGGCACCGGAATCGCGGCGAGTTCCTCGACCGCGAGGGCGTCGACCACCAGTGGCGTCAGCGCCTCGTAGAGCCGCCCCCACCACGCGGGTTCGCGTTCGAGGCCGGCGAGCAGCTCCGCGAGACGGGCGAGACCGAGCCGGTGCACCCCGACCGCGGCGAGCGCGCGGACCCCGCCGGGACCCGACATCTCGGGCGCGAGCAACCCGGGCACCGTGTCGACGAGCAGTTCCGCGAGGTCGTCTCCGAGCCCGGGCAGCATCGTCGCGTCCCCGGGGCGCAGGTCGCGACCGGCGACACCGGGCAGCCACGGGTGGTCGGCGAGCTGACGCAGCACCGCCTCGCGCAGCTGCTCGTCGACCGCGCCGCGGGCGAACCCGGGCAGCGGCACCAACGCCAGGCGCTGCGAGTGCGGCAGCGCCGCAACGAATTCCGCGTATCCGTCCGCGAGGTGTGCGATGGCGGCCCCCGGCAGGATGCGGCGGCGGTCGGGTTGCAGGTCGGTGTTCGCCACCACCAGCGCGGGCAGTGACAGTTCCTCGTCGGAGCGGGTCGGGGCGCGCAGCACGTCACCGTCCGACGCCCGCACCGCACCCCCGGACACCGACACCAGCCATCGCGCCGACGGTCCGGTGTACTGCCACCAGGTGCGGTCGCCGACGGAGACCTCGGTCAGACCGTCACCGAGATCCCTTTCGCTGCGCGCGAACTCGCGTTCCCCGATTCGGATGGAGTGCAGCGCAGGCAGTTCCAGCAGCAGGTCCACCGCTTCGCCGGGCATCGCGTCGAGGAGCGCCTCCCCGTCGAGTCCGGAACGAAGCGTCACCACGATCTCGGTGTCGCACCCGGCGACGGGAGCCGCGTCGATGGGCCACACCAGTCGCAACACCGGGATCCCGGACTCGGGCTCGGACAGTCCGGCCCGGACGATCTCGTCACGGGTGCGGTCCGCAGAGAACGCGATCGATCCGGTCGTCGAGCGCAGTTCGATCTCGTCACCGACCGCGAGCACCGCGGTGAACCCGACGCCGAAGCGCCCGACACCCGCACTCTTGCCGGAGACCCGCAGCGCGGACAGCGCCTGGACACCGGCCTCGTCCAGCGGCGCACCCACGTTGGCGACGTGCAACTCCCCGTCGTCCAACCGGACCTCGAGCCGCCCGGGCACCCCGGCCCGCTCGGCCGCGTCGGCGGCGTTCTGGGCCAGCTCGGTCAGCACCCGATCCCGGTAGCCGCCGCGCACGAGGTCGGCCTCGGTGGCCGCGTCCTCCCGCAACCGCGTCGGCGACGACGTCCACGCGAGCAGCGTCGCGGCCCGCAGCGCGTCGGTGCCGAAGGGATCGGTCACTCGGTCGATGCCGTGTCCGTTCCGGTCTCGGCGGCCTCGGCGGCCTCGACCGCAGCAGGCTCGACGGCCTCGACCGCAGCAGGCTCGGCGTTCTCGACCTCGGCTGTCGCGGCCTCGCCGGTCTCCGCGTCGGTGGGGCCGGTCCCGGCGGGCTTGGGTACCTCGACGACCTCGAGCGCGCCGTCGTCGTAGGCGTCGTAGCGCGGGGTTCCGGCGCCGGAGGGCAGCTCGGTGTCCGAGTGGGCGCCGCAGCCGTACTCGGCGTGCACCACGTGACCGTCGGCGGACAGCTCGTTGCCGCAGACCCCGAACGCGGCGCGCAGCGACCCGGCCAGCGGCAGATAGAACCCGCACAGGGCGCAGATCGAGGGCGCGGCCTTCGCCATCTCCGAGTCGGGGCCGAAGTCGCCGTCGTGCCACCGCTGCGCGGCGTCGAGCCGGCCTTCGAGGCTGAGCACCGTCTTGCGTCCCAGCCCGACCTCGCGGGCCAGGTCGTCGACGACCGGGTCGCCGGTCGCGACGTACCCCGGCGCGAGTCGCGGATCGTGGGCACGGGGGGCGAGCAGGTCCCCGGGCGAGAGATCGCCGGGGCGCACCCGCTGATCCCAAGGAAGCCATTCGGGGGCGACGAGGGCGTCGGGGCCGGGCAGCAGCGCGGACTCGTTGACCGTCACCCGATCGGAGTCCGGCAGAGCGGACAGCACCACCGCCCACTGCCAGCCGTGGTAGCCCGGCAGGGTCGCCGCGAACCGGTGGGTCGCGGTGTTCTCGTCCTCGGCGGTGACACCGAGGTGTGCGCCGATGTGCACCTCACCGAGGTCGGTCAGCGCCTGGCGTGCGAACTCCACGGCCTCGGCCAGAAGGGGACGCACGGGGGCAAGCTCGGGGGCAGACTGCGCACTCACACCCCCATTTTGCCGTATCGAGTGGGTGGTGTGCCCGTTCGGGCTGCCATGCTTGGGTCGTGACCCGGTACCGACTGCTCAGCGTCGTCGCGGCCGCGACGGCGCTGACCCTCGGCGGCTGCGCTGCCGGATCCTCCGACGACAGCGGCTCCTCGTGGCTCGGATCGTCGAGTTCGGTGCCCCAGCTGCGCGTCGAGGTCCTGGGCACCCGACCACACGACACCGCGGCGTTCACCCAGGGGCTCGAGGTGTCGGGCGGTGAGCTGCTCGAGGGCACCGGACTGGTGGGCCGCTCCTACATTGCTGCGCGCGACCTCGACACCGATGTCGAGCGTGCCCGTGTCCCGCTCCCCGACGGGATGTTCGGCGAGGGGATCACGGTCGCAGGGGACACCGTGTGGCAGCTGACTTGGCGGAACGGGGTCGCGTTCGCACGCGACCGCGACACCCTCGCGGAGCGGTCCCGCGTCTCCTACGCCGGCGAGGGCTGGGGCCTGTGCGCGCAGCCCGACCGTCTGGTGATGAGCGACGGCAGTGCCACCCTGACGTTCCGCGACCCGGCGACGTTCGCCTCCGTCGGCGCCGTCACGGTCACCCTCGACGGCGAGCCGGTGGACCGGCTCAACGAACTCGAATGCACCGCGGACGGTCTGGTCTACGCCAACGTGTGGCAGACCACCGACATCGTGCGGATCGACCCCGCCACCGGCGCGGTGGTGGCGGTGATCGACGCGTCGGGGCTGCTGACCGAGGAGCAACAGAAGGGCGTCGACGTGCTCAACGGCATCGCCGCGATCCCCGGCACCGATCGCTTCCTGATCACCGGCAAGCTCTATCCGGCGATCTTCGATGTGCGCTTCGTCTCGTGACCGCGCCACGGTCAGCGGGGCCTGTGGTTGTTTGTCCGGCTCCTAGGACAGAATTGGACCTGTGACCGGACCGCGCCACCCCTCCGAACCCGACGGGCGTCGGGCAGCCGCCGACGCCGGCCGCGGTGCGGTGCATCCCGGGTACACGAACTACCCGCCCCGCCGGCCGTCCGGACGCCGCGAACCGCTGCCGCCGCTGCACCCGACGGACACGAGCGCAACCGCCGGTGGCAACGACGCCGGAGAGCCCCCCACCGAGCAGATCCGGCCGTCGTCCCGGTCCGGTGGCCCGAAGCCGCCGCCGATCCCGCGCAAGCTGACGGTCACCCGGGTCGCGGCGATGCGCAGCCGGGAGCTGACCAACCGCGGGATCGCGACGTTCCGCCGGGCCGCGACCGCCGACGGCGCCGACAAGTCCGGTCTGACCCACCTGACCTACGCGGTGATGGCGAACTTCGCCACCGACGCCGCCGTCGCCGTCGCACTGGCCAACACCCTGTTCTTCTCCGCCGCCACCGGCGAGGACAAGACCAAGGTGGCGCTGTACCTGCTGATCACGATCGCGCCGTTCGCGGTGATCGCCCCGCTGATCGGCCCGGCCCTGGATCGGCTGCAGCGAGGTCGCCGCATCGCGCTGGCCTCCTCGTTCGCGCTGCGCACCGTGCTCGCGGTGCTGCTGGTGTTCAACTTCGACAGTTGGGCGCTGTACCCCTGTGCACTGGGGATGATGGTGCTCAGCAAGTCCTTCTCGGTGCTCAAGAGCGCCGTCACCCCACGCGTGCTGCCCCCGGACATCGACCTGGTGCGCACCAACTCGCGGCTGACGGTGTTCGGCCTGATCGGCGGCACCATCGTCGCCGGCGGCATCGCGGGCGCGATCGCGTTCGCCTTCCACTCGACCGGCGTGCTGTGGTTCACCGCCGCGATCACGGTTCTCGGCGCCTACCTGAGCATGCGCATCCCGGCGTGGGTGGAGGTCACCGAGGGCGAGGTCCCGGCGACCCTCGCCTACCACGGCGACGACGCCGTCACCGAGGTGATCACCCGCGAGCAGAAGGAGACGATCGCCCCGGACAAGCGGCGCCAACCGCTCGGCCGCGCCACGATCACCGGACTCTGGGGCAACGGGACCATCCGCGTGCTCACCGGTTTCCTCACCCTGTACATCGCGTTCGTCGCGAAGTCCCGCACCGAACACGAACCATGGATGCAGGCCGCGATGCTCGGCCTCGTCGGCGCCGCGGCCGGCATCGGCAACTTCGCCGGCAATGCGACCGGCGCCCGGCTCAAGCTCGGCCGGCCCGCGCTCGTCGTGCTGCGGTGCACCGCGGCCGTGACGGTGGTGGCGATCCTCGTGGCCTTCACCGACAGCCTGCTCACCGCGGCCCTGGCCGCGCTCGTCGCGTCCGCGGCGAGCGCACTGGCGAAGGTCTCCCTCGACGCCTCGTTGCAGCAGGACCTGCCCGAGGAGTCCATCGCCTCCGGATTCGGCCGCTCGGAGACGGTGCTACAGCTGAGCTGGGTCATCGGTGGCGCGCTCGGCGTCCTGCTGCCCACCGAGTACTGGATCGGCTTCACCGTCGTGTCGGTGGTGCTGGTCCTCGGATTGGTCCAGACGTTCCTCACGTACCGTGGCCGCACGTTGCTGCCGGGGCTCGGCGGCAAACGCCCCGAACACGTGAACCAGGAAGCACCCGTCGGTCCCGGCTCCCGGGCCGACTGACACCGAACCCGCCACACCGGGCGGGTACGAACGAGAACAAGGAAACCGATGACCTTGCAAGCCCGGACGAAGAAGATCCTCGCAGCGGTGGTCGTGGTGGCGCTGGTGGCTGCCGGCGGGCTCGCCGCGGTCGTCACGATGCTCGTCCGCGACGCACCCGAGCAGCTGCCCACCGTGACCGCGTACGCACACGGCCGGACCGTCGACGTCGACGCCGGGATCTGCGACGCGAACATGCGCTGCGCCGACCTCGCTGTCGCCAACCTTCCGGTGCCTGCCGGCTCGTCGCTGCAGCTGTCGTTGCCGAAGGACATCGCCGAGGGCGACTGGCGACTGAACGTCCAGTTCGGCGACCCCCGCACCGGCGAGGTGTTCGAGGGATACCGCGACTACACCGCGGGCGAGAAGTACTCGGTGACGATCCCCACGCGTGAGAACGAGCAGCTGCTCGGCGTGATCATCCAGCAGCCGTCGTCGCGCGACTTCGCCCCGGTGTGGGCGATCCAGACCCTGCCGGACCTGCCCGAACCGGCAGCCGTCCAGTAAGAGGCCCGAACAGCAGCGGAGCCCCCGGTCCAGGTGACCGGGGGCTCCGCGCGTTCAGTCGGACGAACTCAGCTGTCGAGTTCCCGGGCGACGGCGCGGACCACCTCGGAGATGCGCTGCGCGGTCTTGCGGTCCGGGTACCGGCCCTTGCGCAGGTCCGGCTGCACCTTCGCCTCGAGCAGGGTGATCATGTCCTCGACCATGCCGTGCAGCTCGTCGGGGGTGTGCTTGCGAGCGGCGTCGTCGCGGCGACCGGTCTGGCGCAGGTTCGGCGCCGGATCGAGCACCTTCAGGCTCAGCGCCTGGGGACCGCGACGGCCGGCGGCCATGCCGAACTCCACCCGTTGGCCGGCCTTGAGGCCCTCGACCCCCTCGGGCAACGCCGACGACCGGACGTAGACGTCCTCTCCCTCGTCCTGGGAGAGGAAGCCGAAGCCCTTTTCAACGTCGTACCACTTCACCTTGCCGGTAGGCACCGCGTCACCTGCTCATCCACGTAAAACGACCATATAAACGAACGCGCCCCACCGTGTGTGGGACGCGATGGTCGGCAGTCTACCTCCGCGTGCCCCTCCCGGGCACTCGGGTTTGCCGGGGATAACGTGGGGGTGTGGCACCACAGACCCCCGGCACCGAATCCACCAACGGCACCCCCGCCTCCGGCGGCGGCATCCTGTTCCGCGCCGCCATCGCCCTGTTCTTCCTTGGCCTGGTCGCGATCATCGCGATCTTCGTCGTCGCGGCGACCGGCCACACCCCCGGACTCGCGCTGTACCTGCTGGCGCTGCTCTGTCCGCTCGGCTTCCTGTTCGGAATCATCTCCGCACTGATGGCAGGCCGGCGTGTACGTGGAGAGGACAAGACATGAGGATCCTCCTGAACATCATCTGGCTGGTCTTCGGCGGGCTGTGGCTCGCGCTCGGCTACTTCGTCGCCGGCGTCCTGTGCTGCATCCTGATCATCACGATTCCGTTCGGCATCGCCTCGTTCCGGATCGGCGTCTACGCGCTGTGGCCGTTCGGCAAGACCGTCGTCGAGAAACCGACCTCCGGCGTCGGGTCCCTGATCGGGAACGTGATCTGGCTGGTTCTCTGCGGCATCTGGCTCGCGATCGGTCACGTCCTGAGCGCCGTCGCGATGGCGATCACCATCATCGGCATCCCGCTCGCCGTCGCGAACCTGAAGATGGTCCCGATCTCACTGATGCCACTCGGCAAGGACATCGTGGACGTCCGCTCAGTCCGCTCGTACCAACCCGGTAGCCCCGCATGAGCCGACCGCCCCGCACCGACCCGGATGCGGGGCGGTCGCTCCCCACACATCCCCTGTTCCTCGGCGTGCTCGCGGTGCTCGCCGCAGCTGCCCTCGTCGCCCACGACCGGGTCGTCCCGCTCGGCCACCCACTGTGGGGCTTCTTCCGAAACGGCCTGGACCTGCTCGTCTACCGCAGCGGCGGCGCCACCGTCCTGACCGGCGCCGGACTCTACGACCATGCACTGCACGGCGGGATGTGGTGGACGTATCCCCCGTTCTCCGCGGTACTGTTCGCCCCTCTGGGTCTGTTCACGCCGGAGATGACGACCCTGCTCGGCCACCTGACGAACTTCGCGGCGCTGTACCTGGTCGTGCTGCTGTGCTGGCGTCTGCTCGGCTACCGCACGGACCGCGCGCTGTATGTCACCACCGGATTGCTGACGGTGGTCCTCAGCTGGCTCGAGCCGGTACGGACCACGATCTGGCTCGGCCAGGTGAACCTGCTGCTCATGCTGCTGATCCTGTGGGATCTCGGCCGCCCCGAGGGCAGCAGGTTGCGGGGATTCGGGGTGGGCGTCGCGGCGGGCATCAAGTTGACCCCGGCGCTGTTCGTCGTCCATCTGCTGCTCACCCGGCAGTGGCGGGCGGCCGCGACGGCGGTCGCGGGTTTCGCGACCACCGTCGCCATCGGCTTCGCGGTGATCTTCTCCGACTCCAGGGCGTACTGGACCGGCGTGATCTGGCATTCGACCCGGATCGGCGAGACGGCGTGGCCGGCGAACCAGTCCGCGTCGGGTGTCCTGGCACGGTGGCTGAACCTCGACGAGCCGCCGCGGCTGCTGTGGCTGGGCGTTGCGATCGCGCTCGCCGCGCTCGGGCTGGCCTCGGCGCGTCTCGCGCACCGACGCGGGCAGACCCTCCTCGCCACGACACTGTGCGGTCTCACCTCGTGCGCCGTCTCTCCGTTCTCGTGGGGCCACCACTGGGTGTGGTTCGTGCCGTTGCTGATCCTGGCGCTGGATCGGGCGCTGCGGGCCGGACGGGCGAGGCCTTGGCTGCTTCCTGTCGCGCTGGCGGTGCCGCTGCTGTGCTGGGCGCACCGGTTCCCGGACGACGTGTACGCGATCGGGCTGTTCATGATCCCGGCGCCTGCGGCCCTCGTCCCGCTCTTCGCGGCGGTGTATCCGTTGCTGTTCGTGGTGATTGCGGCGGCGACGTTGATCGCGCCGCGGGGTCGCGGCCGCTCGAAGCCCCAGGACACCCCCGAGAAGTCTTGTGATCTACCTCACATAACGGTTGAGTCACGGACCGGTCTCGACCACGCAGCGGCCAGCTGACCTGCGAAAACGCCCACCTCTCCTGGCGAAACGCCGAGAAACACGCCGATTTCGTAGGAGGTGACTCACCGCGATCGGCCACGTACGGTCGTCAGCGGTCGGTGTTCCGGCCAGTCCGGACCGCCGCGCCAAACCTTGTCCCGCGGAACGGATTCCCCAGAGGAAACCAGGGACAAGGACGGGGGACCCACGTCCCCAGTGGACACCGGGAGGCGAGCAACCGGCCTTCCTTGGGGTGAAGCCGTTTTTCGCGCCGATCACGGAGCGATCACGGCCGGGCGACCTCTCAGCCCGAACCCGACAGCTGACCTCGCAGGCGCGTGCGGAGAGGAAAACCTCCATGAGCGCTGGACGCCATCGCAAGCCCACGAACACGCGCAAGACCGCCGCCAAGGTCGTCGTCACCACCGCGGTGTTCGGCGCGGCGGGTGCGGCCTTCGCGGCCCCCGCAGGTGCCGCCCCGGACTCCGACTGGGACCGCCTGGCCCAGTGCGAGGCCGGCGGCAACTGGTCCATCAACACCGGCAACGGCTACCAGGGCGGCCTGCAGTTCTCCCCCAGCACCTGGACCGCCCACGGCGGCGGCCAGTACGCGGCCACCGCCAACCAGGCCACCCGCGAGCAGCAGATCGCGGTCGCCGAGAAGGTCCTCGCCTCGCAGGGCTGGGGCGCCTGGCCGTCCTGCTCCTCCAGCCTCGGCCTCACCAGCGCCCCGACCCAGCGCAGCGCACCGGCCGCCCCGGCCGAGACCCCCGCGCCGGCGCCGGCCCCGGCCGTCACCAGCATCCCGACCACCGACGGCACCGCCGACGTGTTCGATTCGCTCGACAGCACCATCCAGGCCGTCAAGGCCCGCGGCATCGCCGTCGACCCGCAGATCGAGAACCTGTACGAGCAGGCCAAGCTCAACCCGCAGGTCATCGACTTCCTCAAGTCCGTCGCTCCGCGCTGAGCCACCCAGAACGTGAGAAGGGCCCCGCACCGTTTCGGTGCGGGGCCCTTCTGCCGTTCGGTCCGGTCAGCGGTTGATGACGGTGACGGGATGGGTGTAGGGCAGCTCGGACAGCGGCCGCGGGAACTCGGTCTCCTCACCGAACGGGGACAACCCTCCGGAACGAGTCGACGAGAGCTCGGTGACCGCGTGGTCACCTTCCTTGACGTGCTCCGGCCAGCCTGGATCAACGTAACGCTTGCTCGAATTGTTAGCCACGAGGCCATTTTGACACCGAGTCGGCATCCGGTACAGCCCAGGTCACTAATCTGACAATCGATGACCGAAACCGATCCCGCCGCCGTGACCGACAGCCTGGCGACCTGGCTCAGCACGCGGAGCGACCGCGAGCTGGCGGAATTGCTGCGACTGCGCCCGGACCTGGCGGTCCCCCCGCCGGCGAACCTGTCGGTGCTGGCGTCCCGCGCCGAGCAGCGGGCGTCGGTGTTGCGGGTGGCGGACGACCTCAGCGTGCTCGAACTCACGTTGATCGGCTTGCTCGCCCGGGACGGCGCCGCCGAGTCCGGGGTGCGGCGCGACCAGCTCGCCGACGCGGTCGCGGGCCGGGCACCGGCGCGGGCCGTGGATCGCGCGCTGACGGTGCTGCGCGACCGGGCGCTGGTGTGGGGCACCAAGGCGCTGCGGGTGACACCGGCGGCGCGCGATGCGGTCACCTGGCGGATCGACCCGGCCACCACCACGCTGACCGCGGATCAGATCGCCGCGGCGGTGGCGGGGCTCACCGAGGACGAACGACGGTTGCTCGACACCCTCGCCACCAGCTCACCGATCGGCCGGACCCGCGACGCGGCCCCCGGCACCTCGCCGGATCGGCCGGTGCAGCGGCTCCTGGCATCGGGCCTGCTGACCTGGCTCGACGAGCAGACCGTCGAACTGCCCCACCAGGTGGGCCAGGTGCTGCGCGGCGAGACCGTCACCGACCCGTCCGTGCTGGCCCCGCCCGCGGTGCGCGGGACCAAGCACAAGATCGCCGAGGTGAACGCGGCCGCCGCCGGCGAGGCGCTGGAACTGATCCGGCACTGTGAGGAGCTGCTCGGCGCGCTCGGTGACCATCCCGCACCGACCCTCAAGGCCGGGGGTCTCGGGGTGCGCGAGGCGCGGCGGCTGGCCAAGATCGTCGGGATCGACGAGGCCAGGGTGAGTCTGCTCGTCGAACTGCTGTCCGCCGCCGGACTGATCGCCGCAGGTGTCCCCGACCCGCTGCCCGCGGCCGACACCGGCGACGAGTACTGGGCGCCCACCACGGCCGCGGACGCGTGGCTCGAGGGCACCCCGGGCCATCGGTGGCAGCTGCTCGCGCAGGTGTGGCTGGACCTGCCGCGCCGACCGTGGACGGTGGGGCTGCGCGACCCACACGACAAGCCGATCGCCGCCCTCTCCGACGAGGTGCGGGCGTCCGGCGCCCCGCGGGATCGCCGGTTCGTGCTCGACGTCGTCGCCGAACTCGGCACCGGGGTGGGTGCGAGCGCCGCGGCGGTGGCGGCGGTCGTGGCGTGGCGCCGGCCCCGCTGGGCCGGCCGGCTCGGGGTGTCCGCGATCGAGCACACCCTGCGGGAGGCGACCGCGGTCGGGCTGATCGGCCGCGGGGCCCTGTCGTCACCGGGCCGCAGCCTGCTGCACGGCGGCCCTCCGGAGTCGGTGCTCGCCGAGATGGTCGCGGCGTTGCCGAAACCGATCGACCATGTGCTGGTTCAGGCGGACCTGACGGTGATCGCGCCGGGGCCGCTGGTGCCGGATCTGCTCGCCCAGATCACGCTGGTCGCCGACGTCGAGTCGGCGGGCGCGGCGACGGTGTACCGGGTCGGGGAGGCCAGCGTGCGGCGCGCCCTCGACGCCGGGCGGACCGCCGCCGAACTGCACGCCCTGTTCGCGTCGCATTCGCGAACCCCGGTCCCGCAGGCCCTGACGTACCTGATCGACGACGTGGCGCGCAGGCACGGCCGACTGCGGGCCGGTATCGCGCAGGCGTTCGTCCGTTGCGACGACCCGGCGATGCTGGCGGAGGTGCTGTCCTCCCCGGTCGCCGAGGCGCTGGCGTTGCGGGCGCTGGCGCCGACCGTTGCGGTCTCGCAGGCGTCGCTCGGCGAGGTGCTCGAACAGTTGCGGGCGGCCGGTTTCGCCCCGGCCGGGGAGGACTCCTCGGGCGCGATCGTGGATCTGCGCCCGCCGGGGGCCCGGGTGCCCAGGCGCCGCGCGCGCGGTGTCCGGCGGATGCCCGCCCCGCCGACCGACGAGCAGCTCGACCTCCTGGTCCGGCAGCTGCGGGCCGGTCAGCGCGCGGCCTCGACCCCGCGCGGTGAGGCGGTCCGCTCGGACGGCACCCGCGCCGGCAGTGCCGCGACGATGGCGCTGCTGCAGCTCGCGGTGAAGGTGGGGCGCAGCGTCCGGATCGGGTACGTCGACGCGCAGGGCATCGCCTCGGAACGCATCGTCGACCCGGTCAGCGTCGGTGGTGGCCAACTCGACGCCTTCGACCCCGCCGACGGCGCGATCCGCCGGTTCACGCTGCACCGGGTGACGTCGGTCTCGCTGGTCGACTGACCCGAAAAAAGTTCGAAAAAGACCGCCTGCCTGCACGGCTGGCTTTCTTCGGAAAATGAAGTATGGTCGGGCCCAGTGATTGCCACTTCGAATTCAGGAGCGACAATGGCAGACAAGAAACCCGGCAAAAACCTCAAGAAACCGGCACAGTCGTTGAAGGAAAGGCGCGCGGAAAAGCGGGACCGGGCGGCGGAGTCCGGCGAGTTGATCCGGAAACGCAAGCGCCACTGACGGACCGAATTTCCGTGCACTGCGACACCGCCGCACCGGCGGCCTCCCGAGTTCTCGACACCCTCTACCGACAGTTGCGCGGGTCCGCCGACGGTGCGGCACCCCCGAGCCCCAGGTCCCGCGGACGGCTCGCGGCGCTGACCTCCGCGCGAATCTTCGTCCTCGACGAGTGCGCCCAGGATTGGATTTTCCCGATCCACGCCGCATCGAACACAACAGAAGGCCCCCTCGTGAAAAAGACACTCTTAGCCCTTGATCGAATCAAGGACCGACTGGAAAACGAACTCGATGCCACGTCGGGGCACACCGAACGCGAAGCCGGATACCGTGCCGGAATTTCCGAGGCGCTGGTCCAGGTGATGGATATTCGACAGGATCTCGGGCGCTAGAAAAAGGAAACGGTCGGCCGACGCTTTCGAGAAATTCGGCCCTGCGGAAACAATTCCGTGGTGTTGCGCACGAACCCGGCGCGATTCGTACCTGTTTCCGGCACACCCCGCGGATGCCCGGCGGTCCCGACGTCGGGTCACGTCGCCTCCTGCGCGAAGCGTGGACAATGGAGTGGTTGTCATCGCTAGGAGGCGTACGTGACCGACGGACCGCTCATCGTCCAGTCCGACAAGACCCTGCTGCTCGAGGTCGACCACCCGATGGCCGATCAGGCTCGGCAGGCGATCGCGCCGTTCGCCGAACTCGAGCGCGCGCCCGAGCACGTGCACACGTATCGCGTCACGCCGCTCGCGCTGTGGAACGCCCGTGCCGCCGGGCACGACGCCGAGCAGGTGGTCGACGCCCTCGTCACCTATTCGAGGTTCGCGGTGCCTCAGCCGCTGCTCGTCGACGTCGTCGACACGATGGCCCGCTACGGACGGCTGCAGCTGGTGAAGAACCCGGCCCACGGACTGGTGCTGGTCAGCCTGGACCGGGCGGTGCTCACGGAGGTGCGCAGGCACAAGAAGATCGGCCCGATGCTCGGCGCGCAGGTGGACGAGGACACCGTCGTCGTCCATCCCTCCGAGCGGGGGCACCTCAAGCAGATGCTGCTCAAGATCGGCTGGCCGGCCGAGGACCTCGCCGGCTACGTGGACGGCGAGGCGCACCCGATCGAGCTGGACTACGAGGGCCGGTTCCCCGGTTCCGCGGACGGCGGCTGGCACCTGCGCGACTACCAGGAGATGGCGGCGGACTCGTTCTGGGCGGGCGGCTCCGGTGTGGTGGTGCTGCCGTGTGGTGCGGGCAAGACGATGGTCGGCGCGGCCGCGATGGCGAAGGCGAAGGCGACGACCCTGATCCTGGTCACCAACACCGTCGCGGGCAGGCAGTGGAAGCGGGAACTGATCGCGCGGACCTCGCTGACCGAGGACGAGATCGGCGAGTACTCGGGTGAGAAGAAGGAGATCCGCCCGGTCACGATCGCGACCTACCAGGTGATCACCCGGAAGACGAAGGGCGAGTACAAGCATCTCGAACTGTTCGACTCCCGCGACTGGGGCCTGGTGATCTACGACGAGGTGCACCTGCTGCCCGCGCCGGTTTTCCGGATGACGGCGGACCTGCAGTCGCGGCGACGCCTCGGCCTGACCGCGACGCTGGTCCGCGAGGACGGCCGCGAGGGCGACGTGTTCTCGCTGATCGGCCCGAAGCGCTACGACGCGCCGTGGAAGGACATCGAGTCGCAGGGCTGGATCGCCCCCGCCGACTGCATCGAGGTGCGGGTCACGCTCACCGACGCCGAGCGGATGGCGTACGCGACCGCCGAACCGGAGGAGCGCTACAAGCTGTGCTCGACCGCGCACACCAAGAACGCGGTGGTCAAGTCGATCCTGGACCGGCACACCGACTCGCCGGCCCTGGTGATCGGTGCCTACATCGACCAGCTCGACGAGCTCGGCGAGGCGCTGGACGCACCGGTGATCAAGGGGTCGACGAAGACCCGGGAGCGTGAGGCGCTGTTCGACGCGTTCCGGGCGGGCGAGATCAAGACCCTCGTCGTCAGCAAGGTCGCGAACTTCTCCATCGACCTGCCGGAGGCGTCGGTCGCCGTCCAGGTGTCGGGCACGTTCGGGTCACGGCAGGAGGAGGCGCAGCGGCTGGGCCGGCTGTTGCGGCCCAAGCACGACGGCGGGCAGGCGCACTTCTACTCGGTCGTCGCCCGCGACACGCTCGACGCCGAGTACGCGGCGCACCGGCAGCGGTTCCTGGCGGAGCAGGGGTACGCGTACCGGATCACCGACGCGGACGACCTCCTCGGACCGGCGATCGGGTAGGAATAGGACTGTGCGTCGCTTCGAGTTCCCGGTAGACACCGCCCACGCCAAGTCGGTCAACGAGACGGTCGGTGACGTTCGCCGCCTGCGCTGGTCCGCGATCATCACCGCCCTGCTGTTCGCCGCGCTCGCCGCCTGGTTCGTCGTGCTCGCGCATCCGTGGTCGTACATCCTCGCCGCGGTCGCGGTCGTGGTCGCGGTGGCCTCGCTGTGGATGGCGTTCTGGGCGCCCCGCAAGGTCGGGTCGGTCGAGGACCTGTACGCGAACGGGGAACTGGTCCCGGCGATCGTCGCGGTGTCCCGCCCGCGCGGCGCGACGCTGCTGGCGCTGGTGAACACCGCCAAGCCGAGCGCCGACGCGCCGCACTACGCGCTGGTCACCCGCACGATCCGCACCCTGCCGGGGCATTCGCTGACCAATGTCGGCGAACGCGTCCCGTCGATCTCGGTGCTCTCGGACCGCACCACGAACTCCCATGCCGACACCTGGCAGATGGTCAGCCCGATGCCGATCGCGTGGGGCACCCGCGACCCGAAGGTCCTCCGCCGGGCGATCGAGCAGATCCCGAACGCCGAGTGGAAGCTGCTGACCAAGTCGATCCCGCTGGTCGACGACGTGGCGAAGGCGCAGAACCAGCAGATCCCGGTCTCCGCCAACGACATCCGCTAGGCCAGCGGGGGCCAGCCCTCGTGGGGTGTGCGCCGGTCCGTGGCCAGCAGTCCCGCGACCCACATGTCCCGGCGGACGCCGCGCTGCAGTCCCCCGCGGCGGGCGATGCCTTCGAATCGGAATCCCACCCGCCGCGCAACCGCAGCGGACGCCGCGTTCCCAACGAACGCCCGCCACTCGATCCGTTCGAGGGCCAGCGTGTCCGAACGGAAGGCGAAGTCGCACACCAGGTTCAGCGCCGCGGTCATCAGCCCTCGACCACGCTCGGCGGGGTCGAGCCAGAACCCGATCTCGGCGGCCGATTCGTCACGGGCGCCGAGCCCGATCATCCCGACGGCCGGACCGTCGGGGCCGTGTCGCACCGCCCAGGTGGGACTGCGGTCGGCCCAGCCCGCCGGAACCACCCTCGTCACGAACGCCTCCGCGTCCGCCCGCCGATACGGCACCGGCATCGTCGTCCACCGTCCGATCGCCTCGTCCTGGCAGCAGCTGGTGATCGAGGCGACGTCCGCCTCGGTCGGCGGCGTCAGTGACAGTCCGGGCCCGGACAGGCCCACCACGAACATCGCGTTCACGCCTCCAGTGCGGGAATCACCTCACGTTCGAACAGTTCGATGCCGGAGGTGTCGTGGGCGGCCTCGGCGAAGTAGCAGATCGCATAGTCGAGGCCACGCTCACGCAGTGCGGTGAGGTTCTCGACGATCTGCTCCGGGGTACCCACGCCGGGCATGCCGCGGTACGCCGACAGTGCCGCCTCGGCGACCTCCTCCCCCGAGAACTGCGCGATCTGTGCCTTGATCTGCGCCAGCCGCTGCTCCACCTCGGCCTCGGTGGCGCCGATCGCGATGTTGTAGTTCGCCGAGCGGACGATCGCACCGAAGTCGGTGCCGACCGCGGCGCAGTGCTCGCGCAACACCTCGGACTTGTGGGTGAACCCGTCGAGGGTGCCGTCGAAGTTCGTGTACTGCGCGTACTTCGCGGCGATCTTCAGCGTGACCTTCTCGCCACCACCGGCGATCCACAGCGGAATACCGCCGTCCTGCAGCGGTTTCGGAGCCACGATCGCACCGTCGACCTGGTAGTGCTTCCCGTCCAGCGTGGCGCGGCCGGTGGTCCACGCCTGCCGCAGGATCTGCACGCCCTCGTCGAGCCGGCCGAGCCGCTCCCCCGCCGCCGGGAACCCGTAACCGTAGGCGCGCCACTCGTGTTCGTACCAGCCGGCGCCGATACCCATTTCGATCCGGCCGCCGGAGATCAGATCGGCGGTCGCGGCGACCTTCGCCAGGTACGCCGGATTCCGGTAGCTCATGGCGGTGCACATCTGGCCCAGCCGGACCGACGACGTCACCGCGCCGAGCGCCGACATCAGCGACCACGCCTCGTGAGTGGCCTCGTCCGTCGGCGTCGGCACGGTGTGGAAGTGGTCGTACACCCACACCGACTCCCACGGTCCGGCCTCGGCGCGCAGCGCCACCGACTTCATCGCGCTCCACTGCTCGGCGGGGTCGATGCCCACCAGGTCCAGCCGCCAACCCTGCGGCACGAACATTCCGAATCGCATGACCGTGAATCCTACCGAGATTCCGACACCGCAACAGGGTTCGCCGGCGCCGGGTTTCGGGGCCACGGCGAGTAGACCGGGATGTAGCGGAACAGCACCGCCGCGCCGGTGGCCGCGACCAACCCGAGGCCCGCGACGGCCACGCCGAGCGGCACGACCACGGCGAGGGCCCCGACCGCGAACGGTCCGGTGAACATGCCGGTGTCGTGGGTCAGGCGCCAGGCGGCGAGGAACTCCGCCCTGGTCGCGGGTGGCGCCACATCCGCACCGACCGTCATGATCACCCCGTTCCCGAGCCCGTTGCCGAGGCCGAGCAGCACCGCCACCGCACCGAGCGTCACCAGGTCGTGGGACAGCGGCAGCAGCAGGTACGACACACCGATCACGACGAGGGACGGCACGGCGATGAAGCGGCGCCCGTACCGGTCCATCAGATGTCCGGCCGGGTACGAGAACAGCAGGTCGACGGCTGCCCCTACGCCGAACACGACGGAGACCGCCGCCGGATCGAGGCCGATGTGGTCCGCCCACAGCGGCAGCACCGCCTCCCGGGACGCGCGTGCGGCACCCATCAGCAGAGACCCGGCACCGAGTGTGCTCAGCAGCCTGCGGTGCCGTCGCAGGATCTCGGGCAGTGTCGCCACCGCCGCGGGACCTGCCCCGGCCGCCCGCGGCGGATCGGGCACTCTGGCCATGAGCACGCCCGAGAGCACGACTCCGATGAACTGGACCGCGAATCCGCCGCGGATCCCGACCGTGAGGATCACCGCCGCCCCGAGGAACGGCCCGACGAAGAAGCCGAGCCGCCACATCAGCGCGAACGTGGCCATCGCCCGCGCCCTCATCTCGTCGGGCACCACCTCGGCGAGGTAGCTCTGTCGCGCCAATCCCCAGACCGCGCTGGCGAATCCGGTGAGCACTGCCCCGACCGCCAGTGCTGCGGGGTTCCACGCGCAAAGCGACAGCAGCACCCCGAGCGCACCGAGCGCGCTGCCCCCTATGATCGCGCGACGTTCGCCGAACGTGGCCACGAGCCGCCCGGCGGGCAGGTCGCCGAGCACCGCGCCGAGACCGACCAATGCGACGATCAGCCCGGCGACCGGAACCGACGCACCGAGGTCCCGCGCGAGCAGCGCGATGACGGGCGCCCCCGCGCCCTGCCCGATCCCGAAGATCGCCGACGGCACGAAGACCGTGGTGATCAGCGGCCTCAGGTGATGCCCCGGTTTCACGCGCTGACGTCGGCCCGGGTGCGTGCGAATCGGTTGTCCGGGTCCGCGAGCCCATAGTGGCCGCGCAGGGTGGTGGCGGTGTACTCGGCGCGGAACAGCCCCCGCTCCTGGAGAATCGGGACGACCCGGTCCACGAAGTCGTCGAGGCCGCCCGGCAGGTACGGCGGCATGATGTTGAATCCGTCGGCGGCGCCCTGCTCGAACCAGGCCTGCAGCTCGTCCGCGACCTGCTCGGGTGTTCCCGCAAACGTCCGGTGCCCGCGGCCACCGCCGAGCAATCCGATCAGCTCGCGGACCGTCAGGTCACCCTCGCCGGCCAGGTCCTTGACGAGCTGGTAGCGGCTCTTGTTGCCCTCGATCTCGTCCAGCGGCGGCAACGGCGGAAGCGGAGCGTCGAGGGCATGCTCGGTGAGGTCGACGCCGAGCATCGTGGACAGCTGTCGCAGCGAGTACTCGGGCGAGATGAGAGCGGTGAAGGACCGCTCGAGTTCCTCGGCCTCCTCCAGGGTGTCGGCGATGAAGGGGACGATTCCCGGCAACACCTTCAACTCGTCTGCCGCGCGACCGTGCCGCACCACCCTGGCCTTGAGATCGCGGTAGAACTCTTGTCCCTGCTCCAGGGTGCGTTGAGCGGTGAACACGGCCTCCGCGTGCTTCGCGGCGAACTCCTTGCCACTCTCCGAGGATCCGGCCTGGACCAGCAGGGGCCGACCCTGGACCGAGCGGGGTGAGTTGAGCGGACCCTTGACCCGGAACCGCTCCCCCACGTGATCGACGGTGTGCACGCGCTCGGGGTCGGCGAAGACGCCGGACTCCTCGTCGAGGACGACGGCGCCGTCCTCCCAGCTGTCCCACAGGGCGAGAGTGACGTCGACGAACTCCTCGGCGCGCTCGTAGCGACCGAGATGTGCCGGGATGCCGTCGATCCCGAAGTTCGCGGCCTCGTCGGCGCCCGCTGAGGTGACGATGTTCCAGCCGGCCCGTCCCCCGCTGATGTGGTCGAGTGAGGCGAACTTGCGAGCCAGGTTGTAGGGGTCGCCGTAGCTCGTCGACGCCGTCGCGATCAGACCCACCCGCTCGGTGGCCACCGCGATCGCAGACAGCAGGGTCACCGGCTCGAAGACGGCCAGCGCGTTGTGCTTGATGCGCGGGCCGACGGCGAGACCGTCGGCGAAGAACACTGAGTCCAGCTTGCCGCGTTCCGCAATGCGCGCGAGCTCCTGGAAGTGTGCGACGTCGAGGACTCGGTGTGCCTCGGTGCGCGGGTGACGCCACGCGGCCTCGTGGTGCCCCACCCCCATCAGGAATGCGTTGAGATGGAAGCGCTTGGCGGACTGTGCCATTGATATACCTTTCGATGTGTCCGGGGGTCACGCCCGCCAGCGGGAGAGCCGGCGCTCGACGAGGACGAGGACTGCGTTGAGAAACAAGCCGAGGAGCGCGATCGCGACGATCCCGGCGTACATGTTCGGGATCTGGAAGTTGAGCTGCGATGCGGTGATCAGGTAGCCGAGACCAGCCTTGGCGCCGACCATTTCGGCGGCAATGAGCACCAGAATCGAGGATGCCGCGGCCATCCGGATCCCTGTGAAGATCGTCGGGACGGCAGCAGGCAGAACGACTTTCTGGAACAACCGGATCGGGGACAGGCCCAGCGACGACGCCGACTTGATCAGCAGCGGGTCGACGGTGCGCACCCCGGAGATGGTGTTGAGCAGGATCGGGAAGGTGCAGGCGTAGATGACCAGTGCCACCTTCGACTCCTCGCCGATCCCGAGGATCAGCACGAACACCGGTAGCAGCGCCAGCGCGGCGGTGTTGCGGAACAGTTCCAGGATCGGGTTCAGGAACTCGGCCACCGGCCGGTACCACGCGATCGCGATGCCGAGCGGGATCGCGATCACCACGGCGACGGCGAACCCGGTCAGCGCCCGGGACAGGCTCGCGGACACGTGTTCCCAGAGCTCCCCACTCCGGGCCAGGTCGGTGAACGCGCCGAAGACCGTGCTGAACGGCGGCAGGAACACCTCGTCGACGAGGCCGACTCTCGGGGCGAGCTCCCACGCCCCCAGGAACACGAGGATCGCCAGCGATGGTTTGAGAACCCGCAGGAGGGACGCCGACAGCCGGGCACCGTTTCCACGAACTACACGGCCGGTCTCGGGAATGGTTCCTGCCGAACGAGGTTCGGCCGGTGCCGAGATCTCGGGGGTGAGCAGAGCGCTAGACATGAGTCGTCTCCTTCTCGATCACCTGGGCGCGCTCCACCTCGTCGTGCAGCAGGGTCCAGATCCGGTGTCGGTAGTGCCGGAACTCGGCGTCGGAGCGCACGTCCGCCCCAGACCTTTCGATGTCGATGTCCACGAAGGCTTTCACACGGCCTGGACGTGAGGTGAGCACTGCGACCCGTTGCCCGAGGTAGATCGCCTCGTCGATCCCGTGTGTGATGAACAGGATCGTCTTGCCGGTCGCCTTCCAGATCCGCAGCAACTCGTCCTGGAGGGATTCCCGCGTCTGCGCGTCGAGCGCGGCGAAGGGTTCGTCCATCAGCAGGACCTCGGGATCGAACGCCAGGCTGCGGGCGATGGCGACCCGCTGCTTCATGCCACCGGACAGCTCGTGCGGGTACCGGTCGCCGAATCCCTTCAGTCCCACCAGCTCCAGGTAGTGTTCGGCACGCTCACGGCGTACCGCCCGGGACAGGCCCTTGGCCTCGAGCCCGAACTCGATGTTGTGCCGTGCCGTCCGCCACGGCAGGAGAGCGTACTGCTGGAAGACGATGCCTCGGTCGAGTCCCGGTCCGGTGACGGGACGACCGTCGAGCAGGATCCGGCCCGACGTCGGGGTGGTGAGACCGCCGAGAAGGTCGAGCAGCGTCGACTTTCCGCAACCGCTCGGGCCGACGAGGACGAGGAACTCGCCGTCGGCCACGTCGATGTCGATGTCCTCGATCGCGGTGAACCGCTCCTTGGACCCGCGCACGTCGAACTGCTTCGTGACGTGCTCGAGCCGAAGTTTCGGACTGATCGTCATGGGGCTCCTTCCTCCGTCACTTGGCCGCGAGGGCTTGGCCGTCCGCGCCGCTGTCGGCGGGATAGGTTCCGTTGGCGTACGGGTTGTACTCGTTGGTGTAGACGTCGGAGGTGGTCAGTGCCCCCTGCTCGAGTTCACCGTTTCGGGTGAGCCAGTCGATCCAGGTCTGGATCTCCTCGTCGGTGATCACCCCGCCGGGTCCGGCGACACCCGGCGACTTCCAGTACGAGATCAGGTCCGTGTTCTCGTTGCGTCCCCGAGCGGCGATGATCTCCTCGAATCGCGCCACCACCTCGTCTCGTGGGGTGGTCTGTGTCCAGCGAATGGCCCGGGCAGTGCCCTGTACGAAATCCGCGACGGCGTCCTTGTGCTCCGCGATGAAGTCGTCGCGCAGCAGATAGGTGCCGTAGGTGAAGCTGCCGAAGATGGACTCGTCGGTGAACAGTGGACGGATCCCACCTCGCTCGACGGCCTTGTCGCGGAACACGCCTCCGAGTGTGCCGACATCGATCTGCCCCTGTCGCAACGCCGTTTCGGTGTTGACCGGCGGCACGACGATGAGCTCGACCTGCTTGATCTCGTCCGGTGTCAACCCTTCCCGGGCCAGCCATTCCCGAACCAGAAATTCGTGGTGGGCACCAAGGGTGTTCATCCCGACCTTCTTTCCGATCAGGTCACGCGCGGACCGGATCGGACTGTCATCCTGGACGTAGTAGCCATTGAAGGTCTCCTTGTCCGAGCCGTAGTAGCCGATCACCGAGGTGACCGGCGAGTGCGCCGCGGCCAGCTTGAGCACCGCACCGTTGAACGCCCCACCGAAGTCGGTCTGGCCGGTGGCCGCGTTCTGGATGCTCTGCGGCCCGCTCGTGGTGTCGCCGACCCAGTTCAGTTCGACGGTGTCGAAGTAGCCGAGGTCCGCGGCGAGCTCAGGAAAGGTGACCTGACCGGTGGTGCCCTCGTAGCGGAGGACGGTCCTGCCGTCGGCCGTGGTCGCGGTGTCGGACGAGGAGCAGCCGGCCGCGAGACCGGTGACGGTGAGCAGTGCGGCAGCGGCCGCCAGGGTCCGCGCGAGGCGTGGACGATTCATGGTGGTGTCCCTGAGGGTGAGGCCCGCCGACGGCGGGGTCGGGTGCGCACACCGTCGACGGCTCGGCGGAGCGGATCGGACGTGCGCAAGTGCGTGACGTGTCAGAACGATTCAGCTGCGGTGGCAACAACACTCGAGCATGGCGGCCTCCTCGGACCTGGTGTGATGGCACACGGTAGGTCCGGTTCGCCACCGGGGTGAACCATTACTCGCAGCGCGATTCTTATCTCCGGGCCGTCCGTACACTGGGGCACGTGCACGACACCGTTCCGATCGACGAGTTCGAGACACACCGCGGACATCTGCTTGCGGTCGGCTACCGCCTGACCGGCTCGGTCGTGGACGCGGAGGATGCGGTACAGGAGTCGTGGCTGCGGCTGCAGGAGGTGGACGCCGGGACCATCCGGGACCTGCGCGCGTGGCTGACCACCGTGGTCGGCCGACTCTGCCTCGACCACCTGCGCAGCGCCGCGGTGCGCAGGGAAAAGTATGTGGGACAGTGGCTTCCGGAGCCCATCGTGACACCGGTCGGGTCAGCCCTTTCCGTCGACCCGTTGGAGGCAGTGGTCCGGGACGAGGACGCGCGGCTGGCCGCGCTGGTCGTTCTCGACACCCTCAGCCCGGACCAGCGCGTCGCCTTCGTGCTGCACGACGGATTCGGGGTCCCGTTCGACGAGATCGCGGGGCTGCTCGGGAACTCCGTCGCGGGCTGCAGGCAGCTCGCGTCGCGGGCCCGGCGCACGGTGGCGGCCGCCGACGTGCCACCGCCCGACCCCGATCACGACGCCGCGGTGGGACGGTTGCTGGCCGCGATGGCCACCGGCGACCTGCGTGCCGTGATCGACGCGCTCCACCCGGAGGCCGTGGTGATCGGCGATGCCGGCGGCACCACGAGCACCGCCCTGAACGTGCTGCACGGCGCCGACCGGTTCGCGCGGTTCTTCCTCGGCCTGGCCGCCAAGTACGGCGACCGGGTGTTCGAGAGCCTGGAACCGGCGATGGTCAACGGGCGTCTCGGGTTCTACTCGCGGGGGATGCCGGGCGGCGCCACCCACCGCGGCTTTCCGGCGCGGGCGGGAGGGTTCACCGTCCGCGACGGAAAGGTCTGTGCCGCCTACGACTTCGCGAATCCCGCCAAGCTGGGCGGGGTCAGGATGGCGAATCCGACGACGTGACGGCCGCCGGCTGGTCGGCCCACGGCACCCGGCACGAGTCCGTGCTGAACCCCTGATCGACGATCCCGAGCGCGGAGTTCATTCGCGACCGCTGGTTCTCCAGTGCGATCTGGAAGGTCAGCTCGACGACGCCGGCCTTCCCGAAGCGGCGTTCGAGGTCGGCGACCTGCTCGTCGGTCGTGGTGGTGGGGGTCGCGGTCATCGCGTCGGCGTACGCGATCGCCGCGCGTTCGTCCTCGCTGTACAGCGGCGAGGTCGCGTAGTCGTCGATGTGCTGCAGCCGATCGACGTCGAGATCCTCGAGGCGCATGAGCATCGCGCCGAAGTCGACGCACCACGAGCACCCGACGGTCCACGCGACGCGGTACACGGCGAGATCGCGGACCGCGGCGGGCAGCACCGTCGAGGCCTTCTCCGCGGCCAGTTCCTGCACGGCGGACGCCATCAGCAGCTTCCGGTGATGCGCGACGACGGTGAACGGTTCCGGTACGACACCGAACCGGCGGGTGGCGAACCGGTACGCGATCCGGGCCAGCACTCCGGCATCCTTCGGGGCGAGGGGGGCGATGCGGGTCATGTCTTCTCCTGTTCGCGGCGGGCGCCCGAGAGGGGCCTTCAACTTGTGGACGAGACAGGACCAGTAAACGTGACAGCGGTCGTCGAAGCAGCCCGATACACGGCCGATAAGCTGTGACAATGCCCGCACCACGTGTTCAGACGGTGACCCGACTGCAGCCGTTCGCCTCGACGATCTTCGCCGAGATGACGGCGCTCGCGGTCCGGAACGGGGCGATCAACCTCGGGCAGGGCTTCCCCGACACCGACGGACCGGCCGCGATGCTCGACGTCGCGCGCACCGCCATCTCCGATGGGCTGAACCAGTACCCGCCCGGACCGGGCATGCCGGTGCTGCGCGAGGCGATCGCCGCGGATCGGGCCGACCGGTACGGCCAGCGTTTCGACCCGGACACCGAGGTGCTGGTCACGGTCGGTGCGACGGAGGCGATCAGTGCGACCCTGCTCGGCCTGGTCGAACCGGGCCAGGAGGTGGTGCTGATCGAGCCGTACTACGACTCGTACGCCGCCGCGGTGGCGCTGGCCGGCGGGGTGCGCAGGACCGTGCCCCTCGTCGCGGACGGCGACGGCTTCGCACTGGACCTGGACGCGCTGCGGGCCGCGGTCGGTCCGGACACCCGGATGATCGTGGTGAACACCCCGCACAATCCGACCGGCACCGTGCTGTCCGACGCCGAGCTGGCCGCGATCGCGGAGGTCGCCGTCCGGCACGACGTGCTGGTGCTCAGCGACGAGGTGTACGAGCACCTGCTGTTCGACGGCCGCAGCCACACGCCGATCGGCATGCTGCCGGGCATGGCGGAGCGGACGGTCACGGTGTCGAGCGCGGCGAAGACGTTCGCGGTCACCGGCTGGAAGACCGGGTGGGCGTGCGGTCCGGCGGAGCTGGTCGACGCGGTGCGCACGGCGAAGCAGTTCATGTCGTTCGTCGCGGGCGGGCCGTTCCAGCCTGCGGTCGCGCACGCCCTGCGGCACGAGATGCCCTGGGTCGCCGAGCAGCGGAAGACTTTGCAGCGCAAGCGGGACATGCTGTCCACCGCCCTCGCCGAGGCCGGTTTCGGTGTCCGTTCCAGTGCCGGAACCTATTTCGTGTGCGCGGACATCTCTCCGCTGAGCGCCGTCGACGGCGAGTCGTTCTGCCGCGCGCTGCCCGAGCGCATCGGCGTCGCCGCGGTACCGGTCAGCGTGTTCGCCGACCACAAGGAGCCGTGGAATCATCTGGTGCGCTTCGCATTCTGCAAACGCGACGACGTGCTGACCGAAGCGGTCGAGCGGCTGCACCGGCTGGCGGGGCGGTGGTGATCCGGCGATGACCGGTCGCACCGTTCCCGCCGACTTCGTGCGCCGCGCCGCCGTGCTGGCGGCCGGCGCCGGGTTCGACATGGCCGCGCCGCTGTCGGCGGCCGGGATCGCCCCGACGGTCCTCGGCGAGGGCGCCGAGCGCATCACCCCCGCCCAGTTGACGCGGTTCACCCAGGCGGCGTGGCACCTGACCGACGACGAACTGTTCGGGCTCGGCGCGGCGCCGGTCCCGCGGGGCACGTTCCGGGTGGTGTGCCTGACCCTGATCCACCGGCCCGACCTCGGCAGCGCGCTCGAACGGCTCGTCGACGTGATCCGGGTGATGCCGGGGCTGTCGCCGCTCCGTCTGGAGACCGGTCCGGAGACCACCGTGCTGCACGCGGAGATGCCGCACCGGGATCCGGCGGTGCCGCGGGAGATCGCGGACGCGGCTGACCAGTTGCTCACCGACTTCGTCCTGATGCTGCTGCACCGGTTCGCGGCGTGGCTGGTGGGGCGCCGAGTGAAGCTCGTCGCGGTGCGCCTCCCCCTTCCCGAGCCGGACCGGGTGCTCGCTCGCGCGTACGACGCCATCTTCGGTGTCCGGGTCAGCTTCGGCGCCGATCACGCCGCGATCGAACTGGACAACGCGGTGCTGCGGGCGCCGATCATCCAGACCGAGGAGACCCTCGAGGAGTATCTGCGCGAGTCCCCGAATCTGCTGTTCTCCGAACGGGATTACGACAGCAGCGCGGCGGCGCAGGTCCGGAAGGCGCTCGAGCGCGGCGTGGCGGGGCGTACCGCGTCCGCCGACGACATCGCGGACATGCTCTCGATCAGCGCCGCGCACCTGCGTCGGCTGCTCCGGCACGAGGGCACCTCGCTGAATCAGCTGCGCGAGGAGGTGCTCCGCGACACCGCCATTTCGGGCCTGGCCCGCGGCGAGTCCGTCGACGAGTTGTCCGCCCGGCTCGGGTTCTCCGAGCCGAGCGCGTTCCGCCGCGCCTTCAAGCGCTGGACCGGAAGCACCCCCGGCGCCTACCGCTGACTCCGGTCCTCAGGTGAGGCAGAACTCGTTGCCCTGGGGGTCGGTCATGGTGATCCACCGGAACGGGCCCTGCTCGGCGTGGTGCAGGATCGTCGCACCGCGTTCGACGAGCGCGTCGGCGACCGCCTGCCGGTCGTCACCCACCCGCAGGTCGAGGTGCATCCGGTTCTTCACCGTCTTGCCCTCGGGCACCCACTGGAACAGGACCCGCGGGCGTTCCGGATGTTCCGGATCGCTGATCCCGGCGCCGGCCTTCCACACCAGCACCCCTTCGAAGATCTCGGTGTCGTCCTCACTGGCCTGACCCGCGGCGACGACGCCGCGGATGAAGTCCTCGTCGCTCGGCTCCACCCGCCAGCCGAGGGTCTGCGCCCACCACTTCGCCAGTTCGTGCGGGCGTTGCGAATCCACCGTCACCTGAAAGTCGTAGCTCATGTCGGGACGGTACCGCCGGGCACCGACAGTGCGCGTTCCTCCGCTTCGACACCGGTCAGCTGCGCACGACGTCCCCGTTCAGGTGCGCCACCACCAACGCGTTGAACTCGTCGGGGTGGTCCACCATCGGCGAGTGCCCGGCGCCGGCCATCTCGACCGCGCGGGCGTCTGGGATCCCGGCCACCAGCACCTCGACGTGCGCCGGGGTCCGGGCACAGTCCTCGCTGCCGCGAACCACGAGGGTCGGGGCGGTGATCGCGCCGAGCCTCGGTGTGAGGTCGAGTTGCCGTGCGGCGGCGAGGGTGGCGGCGAGATAGGCGGGGTCTGCCTGCGCGACCATGTCCAGGAAAGTGTTCCAGGTGTCGGGGTCCGGGCGCCGGCTGACGAGCATCCCGACGGTGGTGTCGATCGCGGCCCGGCTCGCTTCGGCGCCGGCGTGGGCGACCGCGATCCAGTCGTCGACCGCGGACGCGAACCCGGGCAGGCACCCCACCGTGCCGGCGCCGGTTCCCACCAGCACGAGGGTGCGCACCCGTTCGGGGGCCGACGATGCCAGCACCTGGGCGACGATGCCGCCCACCGAATTGCCCACGAGGTCGATCTGGTCGAGCCCCTCGGAGTCCATCATCGCCAGTACCACCTCTGCCAGCCCCTCGGGGCCGACGACGGTGTCCCAGTGCCCCGCGGCCGGAGAGTAGAAGTCGACCGCGAAGCACGGCCTGTCCTCCAGTGCCCGAATGGTCGGCGTCCAGAACTGCCAGCAGCCGAACCATGGGTGCAGCAACACGACGGGTCGTCCCGGCGCGTCCGGATTGGCGACGTGGTAAGACAGCGTGGCACCCCGCGCCACGACCTCACGGCGCTGCGTCGGCACCGCGCCGACCTCCCCCGCATCGGCGATGGTCATCCCGAGATCCTTTCCGTGACAATGTCATTTACTGCATCCTCGGTCGAGGCGGATCCATCGGGCAGTTTGAGGAGCACGCCGGCGATGACCGAGGCGACGCCGGTGCAGGCCATGTAGACGGCGATCGGAACCCAGCTCCCGGTGTTCTCGAGCAGCATCGCGGACAGCGGAGGAGCGATCGCGCTACCCGCGATGAGTCCGACGGTGAATCCGATCGACATCCCGGTGAACCGGACGGAGGGCGGGAAGACCTGCGAGAAGTACACCGGCACCACTGCATAATTGGCCGAGTATCCAACGAAGATGAGCGCGAATCCCAGCAGCATCAGCCAGTAGTTGCGGGTGTCGAGCAACGCGAACCACACGAACGGCAGGACGACGAGTGAGGCCGCGCCTGCCAGGAACATTCTCCGGATTCCGACGCGATCGGCGAGGCGACCGAAGAGCGGCAGGCAGATCAGGATCACGACGGTCGCCGGCAGCAGCACCTCCAGCATCGCGCTCTTGTCCATCCCGAGCCCGTCCTTGCCGTAGCTCAGCGAGAAGACGGTGGTCATGGTGAACACACTGCCCGCCGCGATGATGCCCATCGCCACGAGGACGACCGTGGAGAGGTGACCACGCAGGACGCTGACGACCGGACGTTGCTCGACGTCACCGCTCTCCTTCGCCGTCGCGAAGTCGGGCGTCTCGTCGAGAGTGGTCCGGGCGACGAGCCCGACCATGACCAGAACACCACTGAGCAGGAAGGGAATTCGCCAGCCCCACGACTCCATGTGGTCGGTCGGCATCTGGAAGACGAGCAGGAAGATCAGGTTGGCGAGCAGCAGTCCCATCGTGGCGCCGGTGTTGACGACCGCGCCGAGGAGTCCCTGTTTTCCGCGTTCGGAGTGTTCGACCGTCATCAGGACGGCGCCGCTGTACTCGCCGCCGACCGAGAAGCCTTGGGCCAGCCGGGCGAGGACCAACAGGATGGGTGCCGCCATCCCGATCTGGTCGTGCGTCGGCAGCAGGCCGATCATGAACGTCGCCCCGCCCATCAGCACGAGCGTCATGATCAGCGCGGCCTTCCGGCCGATCCGGTCACCGAAGTGCCCGAACACCATCGCGCCCACCGGGCGGGCAATGTAGGCGACGGCGAACGTGGAGAGCGAGAGCAGCGTGCCGACAGCGGGATTGGTCGACGGGAAGAAGAGCGGGGCGAATACGAGCGAGGAAGCCAGTCCGTAACAGGCGAAATCGTAGTACTCGATCGTGGTGCCGATCCACCCTGCGAACACGGCTTTTCGGCTTTGCGACTTGGTGTGCGAACTTTCGGTCATCGTCGTCCTTAAGGGGCGCCGGCCGCATCGGCCGACCGTGTCGAAGTGGGACGTCACGTGCGAGCTGGCAGAAGGCTGCCATGGAGCGAAAGGGGCGCCCGGCGAGAGCACGCCGGACAGGTGGCGCGCAGGAAATCGCAACGGTGAGAAGGCCTGCGCGCACAGTGACAAAGGTCGCCGGTCGATCGCACCGACTTCTCCGTACTATGTACGGTCCATTGCACGGTGTCAACAGTGGAGAAGGCTTCGAGCCACTGCTTTACACAGCGTTAATCGACCACGAACTCCAGGCAACGCCGGGCCGCGAAGACCGAAGCCGCAGGCGCGCGCAGGTCGGCGGTCGCCCCGGAAACAACGGCCGGGTCAGTGCGGGGCGACGCGCTCGATCTCGCGGATCGTGCTGTCGATGAACGCCTCGAGTCCGGCATCGAACTGGGCGTCGGACGCCAGATCGACGACCTCGCCGGCATACTCGACCACCAGCGGGAACTCCTCGATCGGGAGCCCGGCGTAGTAATGACGACGTTGACGACGCTGCTCGTCCGCATCCTCTGCGGTCGACTGCCCCCACTGCCGCGGCGCCTGGTAGCTCGCGAATCCGATCGCGTACGTGATGAGGAATCCGTAGCAGCGCACCGCAATCGACCCCGGAACACCGGCGTCGACGAGCCGCTTCAGCACCGCTTCCATCGCGCCGCGCAGCGCCGTCTGACTGTCGGTCACACGAGTCGCGAACAGGCGGACCACCGCGGGCTGGTCGCGCATGGTGGACAGGAAGGAACGACCGACGGTGCGGATCGCCTCGGCGGGATCCTCGTCAGGTTCATCGGGCAACGTCATCCGGCCGAGTACGTGGTCTGCCATCGCATCGAGGATCTCGTCCTTGCTGCGGAAGTAGCCGTAGAGCGTCATCACTCCGACGCCCAGTTCGGCTGCGAGTCGCCGGACGGTGAGGCGGTCGAGGTCCGCTTCGGTGTTGCAGATGGCGAGAGCCGCCTCAATGATCCGCTCGGGTGTGAGCGGGCGAGGGGATCGCTTCTGCTGCCGAACCATGGGTCTCCTCGGGTCTCTCGACGAGCCCTACCGTACCGGACCCCCCGCGGACCGCCGCAGTGGCATTCCGATCAAATTCGCCTCCCAGGTTTCGCAACGCGCTCGTATTCGGTACCGTACTTAGTACGGAACTTGCCGAAGGGAACAAAATGACCACGGACACAGGAGTTCTCGATCTCGAAGTCGTAGCTCTACGACGGGAATCCGACGGAGTTCTCTCCATCGAGCTGGCCGACCCCCAGCGCCGGCTGCTCCCCGAGTGGGAACCGGGCGCGCACGTCGACCTCGGGCTGCCGGACCACGTCCGTCAGTACTCACTGGTGGGCGAACCCGAACAGCGGCACTGCTACCGCATCGCGGTACTGAAGGACCCGCAGTCGGCCGGCGCGTCGCGCTACGTGCACGAGGAGCTGCGTCCCGGGGACCTGGTCGAGGTCGGGGGTCCGCGCAACCACTTCGAACTCGTCGACGCCGAGCGCTACCTCCTCGTCGCGGGTGGCGTCGGCATCACGCCGCTGCTGCCCATGATCCGGCGCCTGCACTCCGCGGGCAGCCAGTGGCGGCTGGTGTACTGCGGCCGATCACGCGACTCGATGGCCTTCCTCGACGAACTCGCCGCCTACGGCGACCGGGTGACCGTCCACCCGTCCGCGGAACTGGGGCGGCTGAACCTGTCGACCGTGCTCGACGCGCCCGACGACGCGACGGCGGTCTACTGCTGCGGTCCGGAAGAACTGATCGACGCGGTCGAGGACGCATCGGCGTCGTGGCCCGCCGGGACGCTGCACGTCGAGCGCTTCGCAGCCGCGACACGCGAGGACGAGGACGACCTGACACCGTTCGACCTGATCCTGGATCGCTCCGGTATCCGGGTCACCGTGCCCGCAAACCGGTCCGCGCTCGACGCGCTCGACGACGCCGGAATCGTTCTCCCGAGCGCGTGCCGCGACGGCGTGTGTGGAAGCTGCCAGACCAAGGTGCTCGCCGGTGTGCCGCTTCATCGCGACTCGCTGACCGACGACGACCGGATGGACGCCCTCATGCCGTGCGTGTCACGTGCACGGACCCCCGAACTCGTGCTGGACCTCTGAATCTCATCTCTCACCGCAGCCACTCGGCTGCACGACCCGACCGTTTGGAGCAATTGTGAGTACGACTGCCGACCCGACACCCGACGCCGCACCCCGGCGTGCCCCCCGCGCCCGCCTCCCGCGCGGCCGCAAGCCGGAGGCGCCGCAGTCCGGTCCCCCGGTGCAGGGTGGAACCGACTGGACGTCGTGGCCCGTCTACAACGCAGCGACCGTGGGCCTGCGCAACTATTGGTACCCGACGATCTGGGCGCATCAGGTCCAGGAGAAGCCCGTGCCGATCACCCTCGCCGGTGAGCGCGTCGTCCTGGTCCGCGACGGCGACACCGTCCGCGGCCTGCACGACCGCTGCCCGCACCGTGGTGTCCCGCTGTCGCTGGGGCGGCGCCAGTACCCCGGCACCATCAGCTGCGCGTACCACGGTTGGACGTTCGGACTCGAGACCGGCGAGCTCAAGGCGGTCCTCACCGACGGACCCGACAGCCCCATCTGCGGGAAGGCATCGGTCGCCACCTACCCAGTCGAGGAACGCCTCGGCCTCCTGTGGGTCTACATCGGTGACGTGGCCGACGGCGAGACCCCGCCGCCCGTCGAGCGCGACATCCCGCGTGAGCTCACCGAGAACACCCTCGTCCTCGGCGGCCGCAACGAGGTGCGGAACGGCAACTGGCGCTTCGCCGCCGAGAACGGATTCGACGAGGGCCACGCCAAGTATCTGCACAACACCGCACTGTGGCGCCTGTTCAAGGTGATGCCGGCCTGGAACGAGACCCGCATCGTCGAGAAGGACGGCTGGCTCGTCCGCGTGCAGGACGCAATCCACTGGGAGGCCGACTTCCCGGGGGTCGGGAAGTTCACCAACAAGCGGTGGTGGAAGCGGATCCCGTTGCCCGACCATCCCGGCAAGAACGGTGACGCCAACCCCGTCATCGACTCCCTCGACATCCCCGGGTTCGTCTCGATCCGGATGCCGGGCCTGCTGCGCGTCGCGTACCCCAAGTTCATCCACTACGAGTGGTACGTCCCCGTCGACGCCGACCACGTCCGCTACGTGCAGCTGATGGTGCGCTTCGAGAAGGGCCGAACCGCACTGGCATTCAAGGCCAAGTACCTGGCGGCGTTCCGGTGGCTCTTCCACGGCCAGTTCACCCGGCAGGACGCCTGGATGGTCGACGTCACCGACGCCCCGCCGGAGCAGCTCTACCGGCCCGACCTGTCGATCTCGGCGTGGCGTCGTCACATCGAACAGCAGGCACCCGCGGTCCAGCCGACCGAACGCCTTGTCGGACACTGAGTTCGCTGTCGATCACCCGCTGCACCACGGGTGGGCCGGCGCGCGCGGCGGACCGGTCACCGTCGTCCTCCACGGCGGCGGACCGGGCTGCCACGCCACGTCCGACTTCCATGACGTCCTGACCCGTGGCCGCCGCCGCTGGCTCTGGATCGACCTACCCGGCTACGGCGGGTCGGCGGCGGCAAGTCACTCGGACACTCCCGCGACGGGTGTGGCCGCGGACGCGGTCTCTCGGCTGCTGGCGCAGCTGGACCTGACCGGGGTCGACGTCCTCGCGCAGTCGCTCGGGGGGTCCGTGGCGCTGCGCCTCGCCTCCGAGCATCCGGAGACGGTCCGCCGCATGGTGGTCATCGGGAGCCAGCCGTCCCCCGCCCCCGGGGGACGCCGCGACCTCACCCGGGATTCTGGTCTCGCCGCACGCATCCGAACGCACTACTACGGCGGCTCCGGCCCCAGCGAGGGCAAGATGCGCAAACTGCTGACCACGCTGGAATGGCATGACGCGACGCGCATCCCGGCCGACACGGTCGCGGCACGATACCGGTCGAGCCTGTCGCCACTCCGCTGGTCCACCGGGACCACTCCCGCACCCGCGGACGATCTCACGGACCACCTCGCGGGCGTCCGCTCCCCGACGCTCGTGGTGTGGGGCCGGCACGATCCGTTCGCCGGGCCCGACTACGCGGCCGCAGTGGCCGACGCCCTGCCGCGCGGCGATCTCGCCGTCCTCGCGGGCACCGCGCATCATCCACAGGCCGAGCGGCCGGACCTGGTCGCCGCGCTGGCCGACGCGTTCCTCGACCACGACCCGGTTCGCGTCTCCGGTTTCCGATCCGGCCGATATTAGGTACCGTACTTAGTACGGAATCTTGAACGTCGGGAAATACGCACGCAGACAGTGCAACCGACGCATTTGCGCACCGACAGGAGTTGTTCTCATGCTTTCCCGTATCGCCGTCCCGCTCACCCTGCTCGCCGTCCTCATCGTCGTGGCGCAACGGACCCACCTCATCGCCCGGCTGGGTCGCGGAACCACCGTGCGCACCGTTCAGGCGAGGCGATGACCGTGCTCACCGAACTGCAGCGCACCTGGGTCGACCGGGCATGCTCGGCGATCGACGGTGCGCGACTACGCGAGCTCGTCGTCGGCATGGTCGACATCCCCAGCCCGACCGGCGAGGAAGCCGAACTCGCCGGATGGCTCACCGACACCCTCGCCGCGTCCGGTCTGGAAGCACACTTCCAACCCCTCGACGACCGTCAGGCGAACGCCGTCGGGCGCCTGCATGGTGACGGCAGCGGAGACGATCTTCTCCTCTACGCACCCATCGACACCCTGACCGTCGGCGATCCCGACGAGGACGTGCCGTGGATCGGCCCGGACCTCCGCGCCGACATGCGCCCCCGCGCCGAAGTGCACGGCAACCACGTTCTCGGACTCGGCGCCAGTAACCCGAAGGGGCACGCGGCAGCCGTGGTGGCCGCCGCCGAAGCGATTGCACGAGCAGGTATTCCACTCCGCGGTGACCTGATTGTCGGCCTCGGCGCAGGCGGCATGCCCACCAACGGCCGCCTCACTCGGGGTTCGACGCGGCACAACACGGGACAGGGTGTCGGCTGCTCGTTCATGCTCGAGCAGGGCTGGTGGGCCGACCACGCCCTGATCGCGAAACCCGGCTGGGCCGTCGCCTGGGAGGAGGTCGGCCTGTGCTGGTTCGAGATCCGGGTCCGCGGAACGTACACCTACGTCGGCAGCCGGCACCGCATGCCCTACCGCAACGCGATCGACGCCGCTGCCACCATCGTCTCCGGACTCGAGCGATGGTTCCCCGAGTACGCGCGGCGGCACACCGACGGCCTGGTGGCCCCGCAGGGCATCGTGTCGTCGATTGAGGGCGGATGGCCCCGCATGGCGGCCGTCACCCCCGCCCTGTGCCGGATCAGGGTCGATCTCCGCACCAATCCCCGCGCGAATCCGAACGACGTTCGTCGCGAGTTCGGTGCCGCCATCGCCGCGATCGTCGAGCGGCATCCCGGCCTCGACGTCGAGTGGGACATGGTGCTGTCGATCCCCGGCACCGGGACGCCCCCGGATGCACTGGTGGTCGCGGCCGCCAAGGAGGCGTGGGAGTCACTCGAGGGGCGCCCGCACGAGCCGATCGTGGCGAACAGTGGCGCCACCGACGCGAACATCCTCCGCTCCCGCGGCATCCCCACGGCCCGGATCGGGATGGACCGGATCGGCGCGGACGCGCCACTCGCGCTGGACTTTCCATCCGGGATGAACGTCGTCGATCTCCGGGAGGCGCTGCGCCTGACCAAGGCCATCGTGCACACCGCGATCGCCGTCACCACCCACGCTCACCCCACGACCGAGAAAGCAACCGATGAGTGAACTCGTACTGGGGATCGGTGCCTCGCACAGCACCCTGATGAACACGCACTGGGACGAGGTCGACCACCTCCCCGAGGCGCACACCTTCCGGGACGGTCTCGCGGCGGCGCGGGACGCGCTCGCCGCGGCGAGGCCCGACGCCATCGTGATCCTCGGCTCCAACCACTTCCGCGGAATGTTCCTCGACCTCATGCCCGCGTTCACGGTCGGTGTCGGCGAGGTGCTCGGCGCCGGCGAGGCCGGGACACCCGGCGGGCCGCTCCCCGTGGACACCGACCTCGCCCGGACCGTCGTGGACGGACTGGTCGCGGCGGACTTCGATCCGGCGTTCTCGCTGCGCCTGACCGTCGACCACGGCATCACGCACTCGCTGCAGCACCTGGTTCCCGCGCTCGACATCCCGATCGTGCCGGTGGTGATCAACATGTTCGCCCCTCCCCTGCCCTCGCTGTGGCGCTGCCACGACCTCGGTCGCGTCATCGGCGCCGCGATCAACGGCGACGGCGCGGACCGGCGGGTCGCCGTCATCGCCTCCGGTGGACTCTCGCACCGGCTTCCCTGGCCGAAATGGTTTGCGGCGCTGTCGGATGACGACCGTTTCCTCGTCGAGGCGTGGCTCAACGGCCGCACGTCGTGGAGCGAATACGAGGTGCGGCGGCGGCAGATCATCCGGGCCGCCGAGCCCGACATCAACGACGGGTTCGACCAGTGGTTCCTGAATCTGCTCGAAACCGGCGACGTCACGCCCCTGCTCGAATGGTCCGACGAACGACTCGAGAAGGAGGCCGGTAACGGTGCCCACGAGTTACGGGCCTGGATCGCGATGACCGCGGCGCTGTCGGTGCCCGGACCCGTGTCGGGCCGGACCCTCGCCTATGGCGCGGTGCCGAATTGGCTCACCGGCATGGGCGTCAGCCTGCTCACCCCCACCACCACCGAGGAGACCCACCGATGACCATCTGGACCGACCTTGCCGGCACCTCGTTCGAGATCTCGCACGCCCCCGTGGGTGGCGCCGCGACGCGTGTACTCCGCGCCGGCCACGACAACGCGGACGCCGTCGTAATGCTGCACGGCACAAGCGGGCATCTCGAGGCGTTCGTCCGCAACATCCCGGTGTTCGCCGAGCACTTCCAGGTGCATGCGCTCGACATGCTCGGCCACGGCTACACCGAGAACCCGGGCGGCGACCTGCGCATCCCGCGGTACGTCGAGCACGTCCTCGCCTACCTCGACAGCCGGGGCATCGAACGCGCCCACTTCATCGGGGAATCCCTCGGCGGATGGGTCGCCGCGCGGCTCGCCGCGGACCATCCCGACCGGGTCGGCCGGATCGTGCTCGTCGCACCCGGCGGCACCGTCGCCAATCCGCAAGTGATGGAACGCATTCGCACCAGCACGGCCGCGGCGGTCGCCAGCGACGACCGCGGCCTCACCCGGCAGCGCCTCGAGCTGCTGATGCACGATCCGGTCAACGTCACCGACGAACTCGTCGACGTCCGGCACACCATCTACCACCGTCCGGCGTTCGTCGCCGGGATCGACGAGCTGCTGTGCCTGCAGAAGATGGAGAACCGCACCGTCGATCTGCTGTCACCGGAACAGATGGCCCGCATCACCGCCCCGGCGCTGATCGTGTGGGGTGCGCAGAACCCGTTCGGGGACGTGCCCGAGGCGAACCGCATGCAGGAATCCATCCCCGGGTCGCAGCTCGAGGTGTTCGCCGAGTGCGGTCACTGGCCGCAGCACGAGCACGCCGGGCGCTTCAACGACCTGGCGCTCAAGTTCCTGGCGTGATGTCACCTGTTGCCCCGCACCGCACGGTGCGGGGCAACGTGCATCCTGCGTCCCCAACACCGACACTTGACCCTGACACAGTGACAAGGAGTGGAGTGATCGGCGAAGGAGGTGGTTGAGGATGAACGCAATCAACCACGGTGGGTCGAATACTCACCTCGTCACTGCTCTGGCCGGTGACCACCCGTCGGCCCGGCTGCGGGCGGCGCTGACGGCGGGCACGGACCGCGACCCGCGTCTCACGGAGACGCTCGTCGCCCGGTGCGCCGTCGAACCGGATTTCTTCGTCCGCGACATGCTGACCTGGGCGTTGTGCCGGATGCCCGCCGAGGACACGGTGCCGCGGCTGCTCGACGAGCTCGGATCCGACGTCGACCAGGCGCGCAGTCAGGCGCTGCACACCCTGTCCAAGATCGGCGATCGGCGGGCCTGGCCCGCGGTGGCGGCGCTGCTGCACGACGGGCACGACGAGGTCGCGCGCAGCGCCTGGCGGGCCGCCGTCGCGCTCGTGCCGCCCGGTGCAGAGGGCTGGCTCGCGGCCGATCTGGTGTCGGAGCTGGGCCGGGGCGACCGCGACATGCAGCTCAGCCTGAGCCGGGCGCTGGTGGGGCTCGGGGAGGTCGTCCTCCCGGTCCTGGACGCCGCGGCGACGAGTCCCGATCCGCGGGTTCGCGCGCATGCGGAGGCCACCGAGCGGCTCTGCCACGACCCCGACAGCGGGTTCACCCTCTCGCTCGAGTTGGCGAAACGCGTTGCCGCTGCGGGTCCGGACACGTGAGGAGGAGAGGCGATGTTGATCGGTGAGGTCTCGCGGCGCTGCGGCGTCAGCACGCGCATGCTGCGCCACTACGACGCGCTCGGACTGGTGACGCCGACGGGGCGCACGTCCGGTGGCTACCGCGAGTACTCCGCCGACGACATCCGTCGCCTCTTCCACGTCGAGAGCCTGCGGACGCTGGGGCTGTCGTTGCACGATGTCGGGCGCGCGCTGGGCGAGCCCGGCTTCGCGCCGGCCGAGCTGGTGGGCGATCTCATCCGGCACACGCGAGCACGCATTGCCGCCGAGGAGGAACTGCTCACGCGGCTCGAGCACGTCGACGCGGCCGGGCCCGCGGAGTGGGCGGACGTCCTGCACCTCGTTGCGCTGCTGCGGGCGCTCGAATCGGAGTCCGGGGCCCACCGGCAGCAGGCGATCCTGTCGCACGACGGGAGTGCGGGGCTGCCCGTCGAAGCGCTGGCCCTGGCGGCCCTGACGGAGGACGACCCCAATGTGGCCGGCGCGCTGCAGTGGTCGCTGGCGAGGGCAGGCCGGGGCCTCGCCGATCTCGCCGTCGGCCTCGACTCGGAGGTGGTCGCCGTCCGGCGGCGTGCGACGTCGGCGATCGCGGCGTTGTCCACCGCGGAGGCGACGGTGCTGTTGAGGCGGGCGCTCGGGGATGAGGACGACACGGTCCGCGACCGTGCTGCCCTCGCTCTCGGCACGAGGGGCGGGGCCGACGCGGTCCCGGCCCTCCTCGACATGGTCTTCGACGGGCGCAGCGATGTCGAGGCCGCCGAGGTGCTTGGACGCCTGTCGGCGGTGTCGACCTCGGACGACGCCATCGTCGGGGCGATGCGGGACAGGCTCGACGGCACGGTCGCCCTCGCCACACGGTTGCGAATCACCCAGGCGCTGGCCGAGATTCCGGGCACAGCGGCGCGGGACGCGCTCGTCGCACTGGTCGAGGACGGTGACCGGACGGTCTCGGCCACCGCGGCAGCGATTTTGAGCACGCGCGAACCCGATCAGCGGACGTAGGTGCACCGAACCGAGCTGCCGCCGCACGGGACGGTCAGCGACGGTCGATGTAGGCCTCGAGCTGGTCCCGTTCGCTCTGCAGTTCGTCGATCCGGCTCTTGACGACGTCACCGATGCTGACGATGCCAACCAGCCGGCCGTCGTCGAGCACCGGCAGGTGCCGGATCCTTCTCTCGGTCATCGTCGCGGCGAGGCTGTCGACGGTGTCCGTCGGCGCGCACGTGAACACCGACGGGGTCATGATCTCGCCGACCGTGGCGCTCAGCACGCCGGGCCCGCGCTGGTGGATCTGGTGCACCACATCTCGTTCGGTCACGATGCCGACCATCGAATTCTCCTGCACGACGACCAGGGCCCCGAGGTTTCGCCTGGTCAGTTCTCCGATCAGCGCGTCGACCGAGGTGCCGGGGTCCACGGTGACCACGGCCGGGCCCTTGCCGCGCAGTACATCCGCAATTCGCATCCGGATACCTCGATCCATCCGCTCGACAGCATTATGTGATCCAGATCATATCCGTGCGGGCATCCGACCGCGCTTTACGAACAAATGTTCGATTTCGGGTGTAGGATCCGACGCGTGGAGATTGCGATGCAATCGTCGCTGTTCGACGACCCGACCGGCGGCCCGCACCTGGGGACGCTCGGCGGGACGATCCGGCGTCGCATCCTGACCGCGGGCGCCTGGGTGGACGTGCGGCCCGGTTGGCTCACCGGCTCCGAGCGGGTGTTCACCGACCTGATCGACGCGTCGCGACCCGACGCCGTGCCGTGGCGGGCCGAGCGCCGCCGGATGTACGACCGCGTGGTCGACGTCCCCCGCCTGGTGAGCTTCTACGACGAGGGCGTGCCCCTGCCGGATCCGGTGCTCACCGACGCCCGGGACGCGCTGAGCGCGCACTACCTGTCCGAACTCGGCGAACCGTTCACGACTGCCGGCATGTGCTGGTACCGCGACGGCTCCGACAGCGTCGCCTGGCACGGCGACACCATCGGCCGCAGCGCCACCGAGGACACCATGGTCGCGATCCTCTCGCTCGGCGAGGCCCGCCCGCTGACGCTGCGTCCCCGCGGCGGTGGAGGAGAGACGATCCGGTTCTCCCTCGGCCACGGCGACCTACTGGTGATGGGCGGGTCCTGTCAGCGGACCTGGGAGCACGCCGTCCCGAAGACGACGCGCCCCACCGGCCCGCGGATCAGCGTGCAGTTCCGGACGCGCGGCGTGCGGTGACGACCGCCTCGGCGAGCCGATCCAGCTGGGCTGCCGTGGTGTTCCAGTCGATGCACGCATCGGTGATGGACTGGCCGTAGGTCAGCTCGTCCGCCTTGCCGAGGGTCAGGTCCTGCCGACCCGCCTCGATGAAGCTCTCGAGCATGATGCCGACGACACCCTTCTCACCGCCCGCGATCCGGTTCGCGATGTCGGTGACGACGTCGACCTGACGTTCGTGGTTCTTCTGACTGTTGCCGTGGCTGGCGTCGATGACCACCCGCTCCGGAAGGCCCGACTTCGCAAGGCGCGCAAGGGTGTCCGCGACGGACTCCCGGTCGTAGTTCGGGCCGGCGCTGCTGCCGCGCAGGATGACGTGGCAGTCCGGGTTCCCGACCGTGCGGATCAGTGCGGACTGCCCGTTGAGGTCGGTGCCGGGGAACACGTGGCTGGCGCCGGCGGCGCGGGTGCCGTCCACTGCGACCTGCACGTCACCCTCGGTGGAGTTCTTGATGCCGACCGGCATGGACAGCGCGCTGCACAGCTGCCGGTGCACCTGGCTGGCTGCGGTGCGGGCGCCGATCGAGCCGTAGCTGACCAGGTCCGCGATGTACTGCGGGGTGATCGGATCGAGGAACTCGCAGCCGACCGGCAGCCCGATCTCGGTGATGTCGACGAGCAGCTTGCGGCCCATGCGCAGGCCGGTGTTGATGTCGAAGCTCCCGTCGAGGTGCGGGTCGTTGATCAGGCCCTTCCACCCGAGGGTGGTGCGCGGCTTCTCGAAGTACACGCGCATCACGACGTGCAGGTTGTCGCGGTGCTCCTCCGCCTTCGCGGCGAGCCGGCGCGCGTAGTCGAGCGCAGCTTCGGTGTCGTGCACCGAGCAGGGGCCGACCACGACCATCAGCCGGTCGTCGCGACCGGTGAGGATGTCGACGGTGGCGGCGCGACCGGCGCGCACGGTGGCGGCGACGGCGTCAGCGGCGGGGTGCTCGCCCCGAACCTCGACGGGCGGGGCCAGTGGCGAGATCGAGATGGTCCGCTGATCGTCGAGATCGCGGGCGGTGTCGATCGTGAGAGTCATTCGTCGTCCTGTTCTTGGCGGCTGTTCGTTGGAGGCCGACCCAGGAGACTTGAATGCATCCGCGAGCCGGTCTGTTCCGGCTCGGGGTGGAGAGGTCAGCGCGCGGTTACGCCGACCGACCCACCCGGGGCCGGCCTGCTAAACCAGAAATATGCGCGCTGCATGGCCGCCACTGTAGCAGGAGCCTCGTCTGCGGCGGCCACCACCGTGTGATCGTGGGAACAGTCAGGTCACCCGGCCGCGCGCCCAACGGTTCCCACCGCGTTCGGCGACATGGGTCCAACCATCCTCAGTGGGCACAGGAGATGTGCCCACTGACGTTTCGTGGGTGACAGCTGTGGGCACGCGGCATACATGTCCGTTCGAGGGGCCGAGTCACGTCTGGCTGGCGCCACCGAAGCGGTCGCTCGCTGGTCCGGCTCTGCCTGGGCACCCGCGGCGGCCGCGGCCGTGATCGCTGCGCTTCTGGTCGTCGGCGCTCTCGGCGACTTCTCGACTGGGTGGGCGTACGCCGTACACACCGCCGGCGCCTTCATCAGCGTGTTCATGCTGTTCGTCGTCCAGCACACCACCAACCGAGAATCGCACGCCATCCTGGTCAAACTCGACGAACTCATCCACTCGTCAGCCCGCGCACACAACGAACTGATCGACGTCGAGGACGAACAGATCAGTGAACAGGAGCAACTGCACAACGAACTACACCACGACCACTGAACCAGTCTTGTGGAGTCGTGTGGTGCGCCGACCACCGAGGAGGGGTCCGATGACCGCCGCGCAGGCCAGCATTCCCGAGGAATCGGCAGAAACGGAACGAAAGTACGACGCCGCTCCGGACCAGGAGCTGCCTCCGTTGTCGGATCTGCCCGGCATCGCCGGGCGACCCATGGTCGAGGTGCAACAACTGTCGGCCCAGTACTTCGACACCTCCGACTACCGACTGCTACGCAACGGGATCACCCTCCGCAAACGCACCGGCGGTGACGATGCGGGATGGCACCTCAAGATCCCCGCCGGCGACAACGACACCCGCACCGAAACGCGGCTCCCCCTCTCCGCCGGCGACACCCCACCTCGACAGCTCACAGCTCTCGTCCATGGAATCACCCACGCACATGCCTTGGCACCGATCGCGCGGCTCGACACCCGACGCCGCCGCAACCGGCTCCTCGACGCCGCCGGTGCACCACAGGCCGACATCGTCGAGGACACCGTCACCGCAGTGCTGCCCGACACCGGCGAGCAACGAATCTGGACCGAAATCGAGGTGGAGCAGGCCGGCGCCGGGCGAACGCTCGCCGACGCCATCGAAACGAGGTTGCTCGAGGCCGGCATCGAACGATCGACCCACCCCACCAAGCTCAACCGCGCGCTCGCCGAGGTCGTCACCGCCTCCGACCTCGAGGAGCGGCGCGCCCGCAAGACGGACGAACCCCGAGAATGTCTCCGCCGTTACCTGCAGAAGCAGATCCGCCGTCTCGGCCTCGCCGACATCGCTGTCCGCCGAGACGAACCGGAGGCGGTCCACAAGATGCGCAAGGCGGCGCGGCGCGCCCGCAGCGCGCTGCAGGCCTACGCCCCGGGGTTCGGACTCGACGAGCGGGCGCAGCCGCTGATCCTCGACCTGCGCTGGCTCGGCAGACGACTGAGCCCGGCGCGTGACGTCGAGGTCCAATGGGCACGGATCAGCACCCGGATCGCCGAATCGGCGGCCCTGCCCGGGCAGGAAGCCGTGTACGCCCGCGTGAACGAGTACTTCTCCGAGCAGGCGGATACGGCCCGGGCCTCGGCGCTCGCGGGTCTCGACTCCGAGCGCTATCTCACACTTCTCGATGCACTCGACGTCTTCGTCGAGGATCTCGCCACCCCGGCCGGGTCCACCCCGACCGCGCAGGCCCCGGACCGGGACACGCGCAGCGAGGTGAGTGCCGAGGATTCGGTCCGGATCCTCAAACGTCTCGCCGCCACGGTGTCCAAACGGGTGGACAAGGCGGGTGACGCAGCGACACGTCGAGAACGCGGCGAACGGATCCACCGCGCCCGCAAGCGAGCCAAGCGGATGCGCTACGCGATGGAGGTGATTCGCCACCACGCGCCGAAGAAGACGGCACGGGCGCTCAAGCGCTTCAACGACTTCCAGGACGTCCTCGGAGAATTTCAGGACTCGACGGTGGCGAGGGAGCACCTGCTGGCCATCGCCACAGCACACGATCACACCGCCGAGTCGAGCTTCGGACTCGGCATTCTCCACCAGCTGGAACAGCAGATCGGCGACGAACGCGCCGACCACGTGAGCAGCGAGTGGAAAGCGGCACGCAAAGCTGCGCGCCGACTGTGGCGATGACCGCACCGTGAGGTCACCCGCCGCGCCGCTCCCCCACAGGGTCGGCGCCCCCGCACGAATCCCGACACGTGCAGAGCGGGCGAGACCGGATGCGAGAAATGGCCGTCTTGTCCGCGCTCACGGCCGCATCGATCCGATGCGTCGACGGACTACGCGGAGCACCGCTCCTGGTGTCCTCGCGGCGGCATCGCCGCCAGGCGGGACCTCGATTCGCCCGCGACCGCCCCGACGGCAGGGGGATACTGGTGAAAAGCGGACCGTGTTGATCTCGGTGCCGTCGGGTTGGTACTCGAAGAAACGGAGTTCCGCGTGGTCCTCGACGACATCCCTGCGCCCATCGTTCTTGCCCCGATGGCCGGCGGGCCGTCAACGCCGGAACTCACCGCGGCCGTCGCCGAGGCGGGCGGGTTCGGCATCCTCGCGGCCGGATATCTGAGCGCCGACACACTGGCGCAGCGGATTTCGGAGACGCGGCAGCTCACCTCGGCGCGGTTCGGTGTGAACCTGTTCGCACCGGGGACGCCGACACCGGTCGAGCAGATCGCGCCGTACCTCGACGAGCTCGCCGCGACCGGAGCCGAAGTCGGCGAACCGCGTTTCGACGACGACGACTGGTCCGCCAAGCTCGATCTACTTACCGCCAATCCCGTTGCGGTGGTGTCGTTCACGTTCGGCTGTCCGTCGCCAGCAGAGATCGAGCGACTGCACGGCGTCGGGTCCGAGGTGTGGGTCACCGTGACATCGACAATCGAGGCGCAGGTCGCCGTGAATGCGCGTGCGGATGTATTGATCGCGCAAGGAGCCGAAGCCGGCGGGCATCGCGCGAGCTTCCTCTCCCGTCCGGGCGACGATCTCACCGATCCGATCGGCCTGATCGCGTTGATGCAGTTGTTGCGCGGCACTGTCTTCCCGGTCCCCCTTGTGGCCACCGGCGGCATCACCACCGGCGCTGGGCTGGCCGCGGCGCTGGCGGCCGGCGCGGCCGCCGCGCAGCTCGGAACGGTCTTCCTGCGCTGCCCGGAGGCGGGTACCTCGGCGGTGGTGCGCGACGCCCTCACCGGGGCGCGGTCGACCGCGCTCACTCGTGCGTTCACCGGACGGTGGGCGCGTGGCATCCGCAACCGATTCCTCGACGAGCACACCGCCACCGCACCCGCGGCCTATCCCGAGATCCACTACGCGACGTCGCCGCTGCGTAAGGCCGCGCGTGAGAGGGGAGACAGCGAAGCGGTGAATCTCTGGGCCGGACAGGCCTACCGGCTCGCGCCGGAGCGGCCCGCTGCCGAGGTTGTGCAGCGCCTGGTCAAGGGGTGCCGTGCGTCGCTCGAGGCTGCGGCGAAGCGGGTCTAACCGCCGTTACGTCGGCGTCGAGTCCGCAGAGCCCCGTGCGCGTACGGCTCTGGATGGCCCAGGGCCTGATCGGGATCGGGCAGAACGGGAGGCTTGGCCTGCCCCTGGGCAAAACTGACCTGGGAACCATTAGGCTTCGCCACGCTCGAACGGACGGCTAACGTGAGGATGCGATTTCCCACGGTCGATGATCAAGGAGCTCCGGCATGGCCCTACCGACTCCCTCGAGACGGCGCCTCGGTGTCGTTCTCGCCCTCGCCGGTGCGACGGTTTGGCTCGCATCGGCCCCTGCCGGTGCCGGGCCGGCCACCCCGTCGATTCCCCGCGGCTCCCTCGTGACCGTCAACGACGTGCTCGGTCCGCAGGACCCTGGTTTCTGGAACCCCGATGTCCGGGGAACCCGTGTTCTGACGCCGGTCGAGCCCGGGGTGAGGGTGTATTGCGCAAGCGGCTTCGAGCCGACGCCCGGGTGCTCGACACTCGATATGCGCGACTGGTCCTCACCGCAGCGTGACCTCGCGTTCGTCGACGTACCCATGATCGGGCGGCCGCCACTGCGTGTGTGGATGGACGTCCTCCCCCGTTTGGATGAGGACACCCTGGGACAACTGATGGATCACCTCTTCACTCGTTGACACCTGGCCAACATGCGGTTCGCCCGCCAGAGCGGGCCGAATTCGCGCGGCGAATCCGCGAACAATTGCCAAATATCTCGATCACAATCGCGCCCGAAGGTGGTCACCGTAGTTGGCACACCGCAGGTCAAGTCCTCGGGAGTCGCCAACAACATTTACGATTCACGGCTCCAGGACCGCCACTGGAGGATGAGGACAAGATCATCGGTCCGCTTGGTAGTCATACTGGACCGATTTGGACGTAGTGGCGGCGGGAGGGGATGCATGTTCGGCGACCGTTGGGGTGTGACCGACGATGAGGTCACTCGCCGCTACCCGTGTGACGAGGTGGTTCCCGCTCCGAATCTGCAGGCGTGGCGAGGCGTCACCGTGCACGCGACTCCAGCGGTGGTCTGGTCCTGGGTCACCCAGATCCAGCTGGCGCCCTACTCCTATGACTGGATCGACAACTTTGGACGTCGCTCTCCACAGCGGCTGCTCGCCATTCCTGCGCCGGCACCCGGTCAACATTTCACGAGTACGGCGAACCGCCCGCGAGGGCGGCTGTTGTCGGTGGAAACGCAGGTGCACTACACCGGTTCCATTCTGGGTGCTGTCATGTCATACGTGCTCGTCCCGGTCGGCTCAGACACCAGGTTGTTGCTGAAGGTCGTCATGAGTGGGTGCGGCTGGCTGGCTCCTGTCCTGTCGGTCGGGGACCTCGTCATGGCGAGAAGGCAACTACTCAACATCAAGCGGCTCGCCGAGAACCAACCACCGTCGGACGCTGCCGATGACGGGCGCATGCCGATCCGTTGAAGGGCGGTCGGCCGACGCGCACTGAGCATGACTCGGACAACGAACCACCGCGATAGCCAATGCCGTTGGCCGAAGGCGTCGAGGATCATCCTATCCGCTCGACCCTCGAGTGTCGGGAATCAGAGCGCCCGCTCGAATACTGTGCAGTCTCCGTGCAATTGGTAGCCGTCATTGCAGTCTTCAGCAGTGACCCGGCCCGAGACCGGGTGGTGCTCGCAAGGTTCAGTGGCCCCGCGGCGGGTGCGGGGCCACTGAACCGGTCTTGCGTCGGATATCTCGGCAGATCAGTCGACGAGCGCCTTGATGTCCGGCACCGCGGTAATCGAGACGATCTTGCACTCGTCGTCGAACTCGAACAGGTCGGTGGAGCCGAAGTCCTTCAGACCCTCGCGCTCGACGCGCATCATCATTGCGGCGAACTTGCCGACGACGGTGACCGGCGTCAGCAGGCTGACCGTGAACGGTGTGTTCTCGGATTCGGCGAAGAACGCCCGAATCTCGTCGTGACCCCGGTTGGTCCGGACACCGACAGGTTCGTGCTGGACCGCGTCCGCGGCGAACAGCTCCATCAGGCCGTCGGTGTCGTGAACGGCGAGCAACTTGACATAGGTCTCGACAGCAGAGCGGACTTCGTCACGGTTGGGCATGGGGGCTCTCCTTCTTGTTGGGTTGGAACTTGCATGGACGGAGTGGAAACCGGCGAAGACGGCGGACGTCACGGTCCGCGATCAGGCGATGACGCCGCGGCTGCGCAGGAGGTCCACGAGCAGGGCGCTCGCCTCCGCGGGGCTCGTCGTCGTGGTGTCGATGCGCAGCGCGGGGGCCTCGGGCTCCTCGTACGGGGAGTCGATGCCGGTGAAGTTGACGAGTTCACCGCGCCGCGCCTTGCGGTAGAGCCCCTTGGGATCCCGCTCCTCCGCCACGTCCATCGGGGTGTCGACGAACACCTCACAGAAGCGGTCCTCGCCGATCAGCTCGCGGGCCGCATCACGTTCGGCCCGGAACGGGGAGATGAACGACGCCAACACGATCAGCCCGGCGTCCGCCATCAGCCGGGCGACCTCGGTGACCCGCCGAATGTTCTCCACCCGGTCGGCCTCGGTGAACCCGAGGTCCCGGTTCAGGCCGTGCCGGACGTTGTCGCCGTCGAGCAGGTAGGTGTGGACACCGAGCCCGTGGAGACGGCGCTCGAGCTCGTTCGCGATCGTGGACTTGCCCGACCCCGAGAGTCCGGTGAACCAGACGATCTGCGGCCGATGGCCGTTCAGCACGGTCCTGGCCTCGTCGTTCACATCGACCGTCTGCCAGTGGATGTTGTCCGATCGACGCAGCGAGTGCGCGATCATGCCCGCACCGACCGTGGTGTTGGTCAGCCGGTCGATCAGGATGAAGCCGCCCGTGTCGCGGTTGTCGGTGTAGGCGTCGAACGGGACCGGCCGATCGAAGCTGATGTTGCACACGCCGATCTCGTTGAGCGCCAGCGTGTTCGTGGCAGTCTGCTCGAGCGTGTTGACGTTGATCTTGTACTTGGGCCGGGTGATCCGGGCCTGCACCGTCATCGTGCCGATCTGGCAGACGTACGGACGCTCGGGCAGCATCTCGTGCTCGCCCATCCACACCAGCTGCGCCTCGAACTGGTCCGCGATGCCGGGCAGCGCGTCCGCCGCGACCAACACGTCACCACGGCTGACGTCGATCTCGTCGGCGAGGGTGATCGTGACGGACCGGCCCGCGACCGCTTCGTCCAGGTCACCGTCCATCGTCACGATCCGCGCGACGGTGGATTCCTTCCCGCTGGGCAGCACCCGAACGCGGTCACCCGGACGCACCGATCCGCCGACGATCTGCCCGGAAAACCCCCGGAAGTCGAGGTCGGGGCGGTTCACCCACTGCACGGGCATCCGGAACGGACCGCCCACCAGTTCGTCCTCGATCTCGACCGTCTCCAGGTGTTCGATCAGCGACGGACCGTGATACCAGGGCGTGTTCGGGCTCGGCTCGGTGAGGTTGTCGCCCATGTACGCGGACATCGGAATCGGCACGACGCTCCCCAGCCCGATCTCGGCCGCGAAGGCGGTGTACTCGTCGACGATGCCCTCGAACACCTCCTGCGAGTAGTCGACGAGGTCGAGCTTGTTCACCGCGAGCACCACGTGCCGGATGCCGAGCAGCGACACCAGATACGAGTGCCGGCGGGTCTGCGTCAGAACGCCCTTGCGCGCGTCGATCAGGATCACCGCGAGGTCGGCGGTCGACGCGCCGGTGACCATGTTGCGGGTGTACTGCTCGTGGCCCGGGGTGTCGGCGACGACGAACTTGCGCCGCTCGGTGGTGAAGTAGCGGTAGGCCACGTCGATCGTGATGCCCTGCTCCCGCTCGGCCGCGAGACCGTCCACGAGGAGGGCGAAGTCGAGACCCTCGCCCTGGGTACCGACCTTCTTCGAGTCGCTCTCCAGCGCACTGAGCTGGTCCTCGAACACCAGCTTCGACTCGTAGAGGAGCCGCCCGATCAGCGTGGACTTGCCGTCGTCGACGCTGCCGCACGTGATGAGGCGCAGCATGGACTTGGTGGCGTGCTGGGCGAGGTACTGCTCGATGTCCTCGGCGATCAGGTTGGACGAGTGGGACATCAGAAGTACCCTTCCTG
>NZ_JBSFRT010000025.1:0-86800 GCF_053589375.1 Rhodococcus sp. NPDC003348 | reverse complement strand
CCGGACGCTGTCGCACGGTCCAACCTACTCCGTTGCGGGGATATTCCACGAGTTCCGGGAAGGGTGGACGGGGCGCCGTTTCGTTCGCGGGAAGAGGGTGCGTCCCGAGTTCCGTGGCGCTCGGGTCGTGGAGTGTCGACGCGCGGGTTGGGCTCGCGTGTGGTCGACTGGCGCGAGCCACCACGCCGTCACCCGCCACCAGTCGATCGAGGTGCCATGAGTTCTCGATTCCGGATCGTGCCCGCGCTCACCGCGGCACTCGCCATTTCCCTTGCCGCGAGCGGATGCTCGTCGTCGAGCGAGTCGGCGGTCTCCACGACCTCGACAGCGACCTTCGCCGCCGCGACGACGACGACGTTCCAGCACGTCCTCGACGAGACCCGGGCACAAGCCGGATTCCCCGGCGTCATCGCCCAGGTCAGCTCGCCCGAAGGCACCTGGACCGGCACCTCCGGGACCGTCGGCGCCGGGAAGACCGGCGGGCTGACACCCTCGGACAAGACGCGGATCGGTTCCCTGACCAAGACGATGACCGCGACGGTGCTGCTGCAACTGATGGAGGAGGGCAAGCTCTCCCTCGACGACACGATCGGCAAGTACGTTCCGGGGATGCCGAATGGGGATGTCGCGACTCTGCGCCAACTCGCCGACATGACCAGCGGCATCCCCAATTACACGGAATCGAAGCCGGTGGTCGAGAAGTTCTTCGCCGACCCGCAGTACGCCTGGCCGCCCGGTGAACTCACCGACGCCGTCAAGCCGATGCCCGCGGATTTCGCGCCCGGCCAGGGGTGGGAGTACTCGAACACCAACTACGTCCTGCTCGGCATGGTGATCGAGCAGATCCTCGGTCTGCCGATCGGCGAGGTGTTCGAGAATCGGCTGTTCGAACCGCTCGGGATGTCCGACACCTCGTTCCCCGGGGGATCGACCGACATAGGTGACCCGCACCTGGACGGACTCACCAATCAGAATCAGGCCCCCGGCCAGACGGTCGACTCGACGCACTGGAACCCGTCGTTCGCGTTCACCGCCGGTGCCGTCATCTCCACGCTCGCCGACCTGGAGAAGTGGGGCCACGCGCTGTTCACCGGCAACGGGATCCTGGACCCGGCGACCCAGCAACTGCGGCGGGCCTCGATCATCCACGACATCCCGCCGAACACGGCGAGCACCGGGTACGGCATCGGCATAGGCGACCGCAACGGATGGTGGGGCCACGACGGCGACATCCCCGGATACAACAGCGTCCTGTTCCACAACTACGACTCCGACACCACGATCATCGTGCTGACGAACAGCGATGACACGTACGAGGTCGACGGCAAGCAGGTGTACCCCGCCCCGGGAGTGTTCGCGGGACTGCAGGCCGCGCTGCCGTGACACGCGGCGTGCCCAGTGGTTCGCCGCAGCGAAGTTCAGCGGCTCGCCGCAGCAGTGTCGACCAGAGCGATGTCGGCGATCAGTCCGTGGTGGTCGGAGCCGGGGAGATCGACGCGTTCGAGGTGCGTCACGGTCGCGCCCTTCGTGACGATCCGGTCGATGCCGGTGACCGCCGGATACCACCGGTGCGCCGGCATCGTGGGCAGCAGTCCGGCGCCCACCTGGTCGGCGGCGTCGGCGAAGCCGTCGGTGAGCAGGTCCCGGTACTGGCGCTGGCTGTAGCTCGCGTTGTAGTCGCCGCTCGCGACGACGTTGTCCCGTGCCGCGGCGGCCGCGAACTCGGCACCGAGGCCGCGCAACTCGGCCGCCCACATCCATGCCGGGAACAGGTACGCGGGTGCGGGATGAACGGCGAACAGCGCCACGGGTTCTCGTAGACCGACATTCAGGTCCGCAGCGAGGTTCGCCGACAGGTACCCGTCGAGGATCCGCGTGTTCGACAGCGGGAAGCGGCTGTAGATTCCACCGCCGAGCCCGTTCGGCCCGTAGGAGATCACGAATCGGTGGGGCAGCAGGTCGTCGAGGCCGACCGCGTGCAGTCCGGTGATGCCCTCGTCGGTCAGTTCCTGCATGGTCACCACGTCCACGTCACGCTCCCGGACCAGGTCCGCCACATGAACCGGATCAGCCTGTCCCAGTTTGACATTGGCCTGCAGAACTCGCAGTGACGGCCCGGTCGCGCTGTCTCCGGAGTCGTCGCCGACGTAGAGCGGGGCGAGCAGCCACACCCCGAGCGCGCAGACGACCAGGCAGCCGATCTGGACGAGCCACTGCCGCGCGAGGGCGGCGACCGTCGCGCCGACCATTGCCACGATCAGCATCACCGGCAGCCACCCGGCGAGCAGGACCAGGAACCGGTTCTCCACCCGAAGCACGGCCGCCGCCAGCGCCGCGGCGCCGTACAGGCCGCAGACTGCGGCGAACACTCCGGCGGTCCGGCGATGGTTCACGACACGATCATGCCGGAACGCGAAAGGGCGGTTGCCGGCGCCGACGCTCGAGAGCGGGGCCCGGCAACCGCCCGCGTTCGGGGGTCGGTGGGATCAGGACAGTTCGCCGGTGTCCTCGGGCTCGGAGGGCATCTTGCCGGTGACGAGGAAGATGACCCGGCGCGCGACCTCGACGGCGTGGTCGGCGAAGCGTTCGTAGAACCGGCCGAGGAGGGTGACGTCGACGGCGGCGGCGACCCCGTGCTTCCATTCGCGGTCCATCAGAACGCTGAACAGGTGCCGGTGCAGGTCGTCCATCGCGTCGTCCTCCTCCTGGAGTTTGGCGGCGCGTTCGGGATCGTGCGTCTCGAGCACCTCCTTGGCGGCGGCGCCGAGCGCGACCGCGAGCCGCCCCATCTCCGCGAAGTACCCGTTGACCTCCTCCGGGAGGACGTGGTTCGGATGGCGGCGGCGCGCGATCTTCGCGACGTGCAGCGCGAGAGCGCCCATCCGATCGATGTCCGCGACGATCTGGATTCCGCTGACCACCTGCCGCAGGTCACCGGCCACCGGCGCCTGCAGCGCGAGCAGGGCGAACGCCCGCTCCTCGCAGACGACGCTCAGTTCGGTGATCTGGTCGTGGTCACTGATGACCTCCTCGGCGAGCGACAGGTCGGCCTGCAGCAGCGACCGGGTCGCCTTCTCCATCGCCGTCCCCGCGAGACCCGCCATCTCGCCGAGCAGGTCGGCAAGTTCGGTCATCTGTTCGTTGTAAGCCACGCGCATGAGGTCACAGCCTAGTTCCCGTAGAGGTCCAAGTCACGAGCGGACGGTGAACGTGCGATGAACGACGGCGCACGTCAGAGGCGGGAAAGGGCGGAGCGAGTCAGGCGCAGGACGTGTCGCCGGCGTTGGTGTACGCCAGGTCGGCGGGTAGCTCCTCGATCGTGGTCCCGGAGATGACCGTCGACTTCGGCGCGATCTTCGGGTGCAGCGCCGTGCCGACCGCAGGCGGGGCGGTGACGGTGCCCGAGAAGTCGGAGCCGAGGACCACGTCGACGATGCCGCCGTAGAGGTCGTCGCTCTCGAGCAGTTGCGCGCCGGGGATGGAGGCGGCGACGGTCGCGGCCTGTTCCTCGTTCCCGGCCGCGAACCGGACCAGCGTCGACGAGCTGGTGCCGCTGTAGTTCCCGACGCTGTAGATGGGGAAGCCGTGCGCGCCGAGGGTTTCCGCGGCCTCGGCGGCCACGCCGGTCACCCCGGACGCGTTCGACACCTGGACCGACACCATCGACGGATCCACCGCGAGTACTCCGGCGGCCGGCGCCGGCGTGACCGCGGTCGCCGGGGGAGTGGCCGCCGCGCTCGTCGCTGCCGCGTCGTGCTTGCGCTCCTCACCGGGCAGCGGCTCGTCGTCGATGATCGCCTGGAAGATCGCCTTGATGTCGTCGAGCCTGGGGATCTCGTTGCCCAGCTCGTTCGTGCCCGCGGTCGGTACCGTCAGGAAGGTCACCGCGCCTGCGTCCACCTTCTGCAGCGACCGGCCGAGCGTCACCAGCGACTTGGTGTCGACATTCTGGACGAAGGTCTCCCTGGTGAACGCGTTGATGAATCCGTTGAGCTTGCCGGGGTCGAACAGCACCTTGTTCGACATCGCGGACCGCAGCAGCGACGACAGGAACACCTGCTGGCGCTTGATCCGGCCGTAGTCGCCGTTGCCCTCGGCGTCGACCTTCCGCGCCCGCACGTAGTTCAGCGCGGTCGCGCCGTCGAGCGTCTGCTTGCCGGGGTTGGCGAGAACGGTGCCGAGTTCGCCGTCGATCAGTGGGGCGGTGGTGCACACCTCGACGCCACCGACCTCGTTGACCATCGACTCGAATCCGGAGAAGTCCATGCCGATGAAGTGCCCGATCTTCATGCCGGACAGCTTCTGGATCACCTTGACCAGGCATTTCGGTCCGCCGTACGCGTAGGCGGAGTTCAGCTTGTCGTTGTCGGCGCCGTAGTTGGTCTCGCTGGTGTACTTGCCTGCGTCGTTGTCCCATGCCTGGCAGTCCGGCCGGACGATGTCGAGGTCGCGGGGGAACGACACCGCGACCACCCGGCTGCGGTCGGCGGGAACGTTGACGAGGATGACGGTGTCCGCGCGGGCGCCCTCGGCGTCTTCGACCGAGCCGGCGCCGAGGCCACCGTTGGTTCCTGCCCGGGTGTCGGTGCCGACGATCAGGTAGGTCTCGTCACCGTACTGACCGCCGGGGTCGACGACATCGCTGCTCTCCGGGTCGAGAGCTGCGACCTGACTGAACCCGTTGTCGGTCGCACGCAGATACCCCCACACGACGCCGGTCATGGCCAGCACGATCACCGCGACGAGTGCGGTGCCGACGCGGCCGATGGCGCGCAGTCGGCGCTGCTTGCGCCGCTTGCTCGCCACCAGGCGGGTCGTCGAGGACGGTCCGACCTGGGCGGGCACGTCCGGGGTGACGGCCGTCGGCGCGGCGCGATACATCCAGCTGGTGCTCGGCCGCGACGGCTCCGGCGCCGGTTCGGCGGGGGTCGGGTCCGGGGTCGGCTCGTCGTCACGGCCGACCCGCTGCATCAGTTCCGCGACCGTGAGCCGGTCGCTCGGCTCACCGCCTCGGATCCGGCCGCTGTCGCCCGGCGGAGGGGGCTCCGGTGGGGGAGGCGGTGTCGCCGGGCGCTCGGGGTCGGGACGATGACGGTGAATGGGACGGCTTAGGTGGGAAATAGGTCTCTCCCATGGAGCGCGACCATCGGGCGCAGCGCCCGGATCCTGATCGTCGCCCAACTGGAGTCCTCACCTCTCGTGCACATCACTACATGCGTCGTCGCCGCCGGCCCGCGGCGGTGCACACATGATACTGATCGAAGCTGTGCGTTCCAGCGCAGACGCACCGGCGCAGGTCAGCCGCCGGAGTGCATGAGATCGGCGCCCGCAGGGACGAGGCAGTCGTCGGGATCGTCGAGCCATCCCTCGGGGAGTGCGACGGTGCCCGGCGAGCCCTGCCTGCCCCGCGGACCCTCGGCGTCCTTCGGGAACGGGACGTCCGGCGGCAACTGGGCGAGCAGGCCGTCCAGTTCGTCGAGCGTCGACACCATCGCCATCGACACGCGCATGTCGGAACCGGCGGGGAAACCGCGCAGGTACCACGCGACGTGCTTGCGGAGTTCGCGCATGCCCTTGCCCTCGCCGTGGTGGTCGGCGAGCAGCTCGGCGTGCCTGCGGATGATGGCCGCGACCTCGCCGAGCGTGGGGGGCGTGGGCATCGCGGTGCCGTTGAGGGCGGCGCTCAGCTCGGCGAACAGCCACGGCCGCCCGAGACAGCCCCGGCCGACGACGACACCGTCGCAGCCGGTCTCGGCCATCATCCGCTGCGCATCCTCGGCGGCGAAGATGTCGCCGTTGCCGAGGACTGGGACATCGGTGACGTGCTCCTTGAGCCGGGCGATCTCGCTCCAGTCGGCGGTGCCGGAGTAGCGCTGCGCGGCGGTGCGGGCGTGCAACGCGACCGCGGCGGCGCCCTCACCGGCGGCAATCCGGCCCGCGTCGAGGTGGGTGTGGTGCTCGGCGTCGATCCCGACGCGCATCTTCACCGTGACGGGGATGTCGGTGCCCTCGGTCGCCTTCACCGCGGCCGCGACGATCTGCCCGAACAGGCGGCGCTTGTACGGAAGCGCCGATCCGCCGCCCTTGCGGGTGACCTTGGGCACCGGGCAGCCGAAGTTCATGTCGATGTGGTCGGCCATGTTCTCGTCGACGATCATCTTCGCCGCCGCGTATGTGGTGTCGGGGTCGACCGTGTACAGCTGCAGCGACCGCGGCGTCTCCTTCGGGCCGAAGGTGGTCATGTGCAGCGTCGCAGGCTGACGTTCGACCAGCGCCCGGGCGGTGACCATTTCGCACACGTACAGGCCGGACGTGCTGCCCGCCCGTTCGAGTTCGAGTTCGCGGCAGAGGGTGCGGAAGGCCACATTCGTGATGCCCGCCATGGGGGCGAGAACGACGGGACTGCGCAGCTCGAGCGAGCCGATTCGCAGATGCTGGTCAGCGGAAGACATCGATTACCTCGAAAAAAGTGTGCCCGGCACCGAGGTTCGGTGCCGGGCACAGGATAGCCGCTCAGCCGGAGCGGACCTGGAACCGCTCGGGTCAGGAAGCCTGCTCTTCCATCTCGCGCTTGCGGGCTTCGCGGGCGAGCGCGCGGTCGCGCTGCTCCTCGAACTTGCTCGCCTGCACCCCGAGGTCGTCCAGGAACGTGGACAGCTGCTCGCGGGCGGCCTCGCCGACACCGGTGAAGTCGGTGCGCTCGAAGATCTTCCACTTGCGCAGCACCGGCATGACGACCTCGTCGAGGTGCTGGCGCAGGTCGTAGATGCCGTGCTTGGCCATCAGGACGCCGTTGCGCCGGAAGTTGGGCATGCCGGCACCGGGCATCTGGAACTTCTGCAGGATGTCGGCGATCGCGACGACCGCCTGGTCCGGGGCGACGTCGAGGGCCGCCTCGCAGATGTTGCGGTAGAAGATCATGTGCAGGTTCTCGTCCGCCGCGATCCGGGAGAGCATGCGGTCGGCGACGTCGTCGTTGCACGCCTTGCCGGTGTTGCGGTGCGAGACGCGGGTGGCCAGTTCCTGGAACGTGACGTACGCGACCGAGTGCAGCAGGCCGTCGGTGTCGCTGGGGGAGGCGTAGCCGTTGGTCATGTGGATCATCCGGGCCTCTTCGAGGGCGACCGGGTCCACGCCGCGGGTCACGACCAAGTAGTCGCGCATCACGATGCCGTGACGGTTCTCCTCGGCGGTCCAGCGTCCGACCCAGGTACCCCAGGCGCCGTCCCGGGAAAAGTTCTCCGCGATCTCCCGGTGGTAGGACGGCAGGTTGTCCTCGGTGAGCAGGTTCGTGATCATCGCGGCCTTCGCGACGGGGTCGAGCCGGGACTGCTCCTCTTCCCAGTCGTCACCGCCCATCGCGGCGAAGTTTCGGCCCTCGTCCCACGGGACGTAGTCGTGCGGATGCCAGTCCTTGGCCATGGACAGGTGGCGGTTCAGGTTGGCCTCGGCCACCGGCTCCAGTTCCTGCAGCAACTCGAGCTGGGTCAACACTCTGGCCATCACTTGCCTCCATTGGTCGCGGAATCGGCTCAACCTAGCCTACGGGACCGTAACCATGCCCGAGATCGGATCGATTCGGTTACGACACGGACAGGTCACGTCGAGCCGCCCTGACCATCGTGGTGGCGGTGACGGGTGTTACAAGGGCGGCACCCGGAAACCGGGTGCCGCCCCTGCGTCGAAAATCGGTGGCGTCGACTACTTGCGGCCGCCGCCGAGCAGTCCGCCGAGCAGGTCACCGATGCCGCCGCCCGCGTTGCCGCCGAGCAGTCCGCCGAGCACGTTGCCCAGGCCGCCACCGTTGGAGGCGCCGCCGCCGAGCAGCCCACCGAGGAGGTCGCCGAGGCCGCCGCCGGACCCGGCGGACGCCGCCTGGGTCTGGCCCGCGCCGCCGCCGAACTGCTTGGCGACGAAGGTGAGCACCAGCGGGGCGAGGATCGGGAGCAGCTTGCTCATCAGGGAGCTGCCGCCGGCACCGCCGACGTTGCCGAGCGTGCTGACGACCTGGTTCGCGTTGTCGCCGAAGACGTGTCCGACGATCTTCTCGCCGTCGGCCTCGTCGATCTGGTTGATGTCGACGCCGCCGTCGAGCAGTCCGCTGGCCTGGTGCTGGGCGAGCGCAGCCTCGAGGGAGGCGGCGCCGCCCGAGTCCTGCGCGTTGGCCTCGAGGCCGCCGAGCAGGGTCGGGATCGCGGACTTCACGGCGGTGGCCGCGGTGTTCTCGTCGATCCCGAGCTTCTCGGCGATCTGGGCGATCGGGATCTGGGAGATGAGCTCGTCGAGGGAGGCCATGGTGCTCACTTTCTCTTGGGGTCCACTGCGGACCACCCGGCATTTCGCACAGTATTGGACGAATCCGGCATCGGCGTGGACCTGCGCGTCGCGTGGCGCGTGTCGAGTCCGCACGCCAGGATGCAGACATGACCACGAACGACTCCTTGACCGCCCCGCCCACCGGAACGCCGTCCTGGGTGAAGCGGACGGCCTGGGGTCTGATCCTGGTTGTCTTCCTCGTCGTCTCCTACTTCGTCCTGGCCGCGTTTCTGCCTCGCTGGTGGGCGCAGCAGGCAGGGTCGCTGGCGGCAGCGAGCATGACCCGCGGAATCCTGTGGGGGCTGACCTTCGGGTTCGTCTGCACCCTCGTGCCGTTGTCGCTGTTCACCGTGGCCTGGCGGTCGCGGCGGTGGCGCTTTGCGAAGGTGTCGGTGATCGCGGCCCTGGTGGCCGGGCTGCTGGTGGCGGCGCCGAACCTGTTGACCCTGTCGGTCGTGGCCGGAAACGGCACCGCCGCAATCGCCGGCGAACGGATCCTCGACGTCGACGCACCCGGCTTCCGCGGCGCGACGCTGGTCGGAGTGATCGCGGGCGCGCTGGTCTTCGTGGCCGCGGCCTGGCTGTCGTTCCGGTACCGCAGGCGCGGCGACCAACTGTCCAGGCTGCGTGACGACGCCCGGGAGCGTGACGAGCGCGAGCGCGCCGAACGGGAGCGCATCGAGTTGGAGCGCGCCGAGTTGGAGCGCACGCAGCCCCCGGCCTGACCCGCGTCACTTCCGGTCGGCCACGAATTCCCGGAACCGGCGCGCGGGGGCGGTGAGTGGCCGACCCAGCGCCCAGATCATCCCGACGTCGCGGGCGGCGTCGGAGCCGCGGATCGGCACGGTCACCACTCCGGGCGGCCAGGGTGCGGACTCGCGCATCGGTACCAGCGCAACCCCGAGGCCGGCCGATACCAGTCCGGTGGCGGTGGGCAGTTCGCTGGACTCGAACACGATCCGGGGTGCGAATCCGGCGCGCTCGGCGGCCTCGTCGAGCAGCCGTCGCATGCCGTAGTTCGGGTGCATCGCGATGAACGGTTCGCCTGCGGCTTCGCGGAGGTCGATCTCGGTCCGGTCGGCGAGCCGGTGTCCGGTTGGGACGGCGAGCGCGAGTTGCTGGTGGTCGAGCAGCAGCCAGGCCAGTCCGTCGGCGCGGGGGCGGGGTGACACGACCGCCAGATCGCTGTGGCCGGCGAGCACCCGCTGGGCGAGGTGGCCGGACGCGTCCTGATGCAGCGCGAACCGCACCAGGGGCGCGGTGACGCGGAACTCCCGGATCAGTGCCGGCACCAGCCACGGCCCGAGGGAGTGCAGGAAGTCGAGGCGCACGGTGCCCTCCGACTCGCTGGTCAGTTCCGCGATCCGGGACTCGGCGGCGGTGAGCTCGTCGAGTGCGCGCCGGGCGTGCTCGTACAGCAGCCGGCCGTGCACGCCCAGCGTCAGCCGACGGCCGTGCCGGTCGAACAGATCGACGCCCATGCGCTGTTCGAGGGCCGCGAGACGCCGGGACAGCGTTGGTTGGGCGACGCCGAGTACGGCCGCCGCCGCGGTCACCTGTCCCTCCTCGGCGAGGGTGACGAACCAGCGAAGCTCGGAACTGAGCATATGCAATTCAAGCATGAACAAGCCGCAGTTCTCGCATTTTACTGATAAGGGTTCCCGGTTCAGGATGGTCCGCGGAGGACCCATGACACTCGACACGCTCACCGCGCTCGACTCGCGGACCGAGCCCTACCGGCGCGGCACGCCCGGTTACACCCGGATCACCCTGGCTCTGTTCGCAGCCGGATTGACGGCGTTCGTCTCCATGTACTCGGCGCAGGCGATGCTGCCGGCCATCGCCGGGGACTTCGCGGTCGGACCCGGGACCGCCGCGCTCGTCGTGTCCGCGACGACGGGCGTGCTGGCGTTGGTGATCGTGCCCGCCAGTGCACTGTCCGAGCGCTATGGCCGCACCCGGGTGATGGTGGCGTCGGCGTTCACCTCCTGTGCCATCGGACTGCTGTTGCCGTTGAGTCCGTCGATCGAGGTCCTGCTCGCGGGCCGGGTCCTGCAGGGTGCCGCGGTCGCGGGCATCCCGGCCGTCGCGATGGCCTACCTGGCGGAGGAGGTGTACAGCGGCGATCTCGGTGCAGCGATGGGGCGCTACGTCGCAGGCACCACGATCGGTGGCCTGGTCGGGAGGCTGATCCCGTCGGGAGTGCTCGACGTCGCGAGCTGGCGGTGGGCGATGCTGACGGCCACGGCGGTGGCGGCGGCGTTCGCGTTGGTGATGATGCGCACGTTGCCGCCGTCGCGCCGTTTCCGGCCGCAGCCGGTGGGCCCCCGGGTGCTGGCGTCGAATCTGGTGGAACACCTGCGCAACCCGCGGTTGCGGATCCTGTTCGCGCTCGGATTCATCCTGATGGGCGGGTTCGTCTCGGCGTACAACCTGCTCGGCTTCCGGCTGCTCGACGAACCGTTCGCCCTGTCGGAGGCCGTCGTCGGCCTGGTGTTCCTGATGTACCTGGCCGGCACGGTGACCTCGTCGGCGGCGGGCCGGGTCGCCGACCGGTTCGGCAGGCGCTGGGTGCTGCTCGTGAGCATCGCGATCGCCCTCGGCGGGTTGGCCTGCACTCTCGTCGACTCCCTGCCGTGGGTACTGATCGGCATGTTGCTGTTCACCGGCGCGTTCTTCGCCGCACACTCGGTGGCCAGCGGCTGGGTCGGGGTACTGGCGACGCGGCACCGCGCCGAGGCGTCGGCGCTGTACCTGTGCGCGTACTACCTGGGATCGAGCCTGGCCGGGGCGGGCGCCGGAGTCGCGTACGGCCTCGGTGGATGGCCCGGCGCGGTCGGCTGCATCGGGGTCCTGCTCGTGATCGGTCTCGCGCTCGCGACACGGATGGCCCGGCTGGGCCGGGCATTCGCCGCGTCCGGTACCGGCCGCTGACCGCGGGTCACCAGCCGCGGGGAGCCCACGGGTCGGTCATTCGGGCCTCGCGACGATGCCGCGCGGGCGTCGGCTCGTCACGCCGCGTGGCCAGGCCGACGATCCCGACGGCGAGGACGATCACCCCCGCGACGACGGACACGACGGCTGCGCCGGTGGTCCCGGATGGAAACGCCATCGCGACCGGGGTGAGCAGCAGTGCCACACCGAGAACCACCAGTCCCCAGTGGCTGGTGCGCGACTCGGTCGTCATCGCCCACAGGCCGACCGAGTAGGCGATCATCCCGAGGATCAGGATGGCGCCGGTGATCTGGTCGTCTCCCTGCGTCGGCAGCCACAGGCTCAGCAGGACGAGCGCCACACCCGTGGTGACGACGAAGATGTCCCTGCGCACCTCGCGGGCATGGGCGGTGTTCCGGGTGCTCGTGTAGGAGTTGTTCGAGTCGGCGACATCCACGGTCATGACGGCCTCCCTGCGTCCAGAGCTCTGGAAACCATTTTGATCCCGGAATGCTCGCGGTGTCGACCCGTATCTGCCCGGTCGGGGCGTCGGCGGATCGACACCGCGGTGAGGAGTGGGATCGATACCCGTCAGGCGCCGGGTGTGCGGAGTCGCTCGAGGGTCCGCTGCATGGCGGCCTTGGTCTGATCGCCCGTCGGGGCGGACAGCTGCCGGTCCAGGTAGCCGCGGCACAGGTCCTCGACGGTGTCGAATCCGTTCGGAAGGCCGGTGGGGCTGTTGACGATGCGGCGCACCAGTCGTCCGAGGCCGGCGGCCTGGTCGGTGGTGAGTGGGGACGTCTCCGCGTTCTCCAGTGTGCGGAAGGTGGCATGGCCGAGGTCGACGTCGGTCGATCGTGTTGTTGCGGAGTCGGCGATGCGTTCGCCGTGACGGGGTCGGGCCAGTGCTGCGGAGCGAGGGGACATCGGGGATGTGACGTGGGGAGACTTCATTTCCACCCACCGCCTTTCGGGGCCTCATCGAAAGTGCTCGTGCCAGGACAAAGGGCCAGGACTCGACCGTGAATCATGTTGATTCATAGTCAAGTTGGCCAATACGCAACGATCACCGCCCCCTCAGTGGTATCAGACGGCTCGCCGTTCGGAAATCCCTGCGGGGAGGATCGGGGGAAAGCGTTACCAAGTCGAGTCCGGGGTGACGGACCTTCCGGGATGCCCGGAATCTCACGGCGTCGATCGAAACTTGTTGTGGCACTGCGTGTTACAGAATCCATTTCGCGACGGAGGTGAGCGCTTGGACGCGCGTCCAACGTGATGATCGCCACAACGGTTGGTTAACGGGAGGCAAACAGCAGAACGTCCCGCCGGATGTTCCGGCGGGACGTGCGGTGCCCCCTCTCGGGCTCGAACCGAGGACCTGCGGATTACAAGCACCACGGTTCGCGCCCTCCGACCGGGGACCGTCCCGCGGCCGGCGGCGGCGCGGCCCGTCGCCGCCGAGCTGGGCGAGGCGGCGTGATGCGTGCGGCGGGGTGCGTGCACCGCTGACGCGGCGTCGCGCCAGCTGTCGACCAATCGAACGACAGCGCGTCGCGATTCGAAGTCGATTCGGCCTCGATTCGGGCATAAATCCAGTTCCGGAGGAAATCACATTTGCGTAATTCGATACTTGTTAGCTGCATGAAGCATGCGCTGATCGACGAGTGGGAGGTCTGGCAGTTCGCGGCCCGACGCTCCGAAGTTACTGTAACCGAGCGTGTTCGGGTGATCCGTCGGCTCGCTGACGAGACCGGGCTGGACCCGGTTCGGCTCGAGCCGGTGCAGATCGTCCGGTGGCTGTCGTCGCATTCGGACTGGTCCGCGGCGACGCACTACACCTACCACTCGTACCTCGTCGCCTGGTTCAAGTGGCTGCAGATCCAGGAGCACCGGGTCGACAATCCGATGCTGAAGGTCGGCACGCCGAAGGCGCCCGACCGCGTGCCCCGGCCCGTCGCGGATAGTGAACTCATGCGCCTGCTGCGCACCGGTATGCACCATCGCACCCGGGTCATGATCCTGCTCGCCGCGCTCGCCGGCCTCCGCGCGCACGAGATCGCGAAGCTTCGCGGCGAGGACGTCGACCTCGAGCGCGGCCACATCGTCGTCATCGGCAAGGGTGGCGTCGCGAAGATCGTCCCGCTGCACCGGATCCTCGCTCGGGTCGCCGAGACGATGCCTTCTCGGGGCTACTGGTTTCCGGGTGCCAAGATGCGGCCCGGCGAGCACATGCGCGGGAAGAACGTGTCCCAGGCCGTCTCGAACGTGATGCGCCGGGCGGGTATCCGCGGCACCTGTCACAGCCTGCGGCACTGGTTCGGGTCCACGCTTCTCGACGACGGCGCCGATCTCCGCGTCGTGCAGGAGCTGCTGCGTCACTCGTCCATTGCGACCACGCAGATCTACACGAAGGTTCCCGACGGTCGGCGCCGCGATGCGGTCGCCGGCCTCGACCTGTACCGAACTCTGGCCACGGAGACAGAGGAGGACGCGGCCTAGCCGCGCAAACGCCCTTCACTAGGTAAAAGCCCGTCGCGAGCGGCTACTCGCGACGGGCACCGTCCGACTAACCAAGGAGTCGAACAGTGTCAAAGCATACCCATGTTCAGGGGGGTATTCAGCGTGGTCCGCGCCGCGCCGACAACTTCACGATCCTCTCGAACGAGGTCCTGAACGACAACCGTTTGTCGTACCGAGCCCGTGGTGTCCTGATGTGGCTGCTGTCCAAGCCCGCCGACTGGCGCACCCGATCCGAGAGCATCGCCGCACAGTCGCCCCGCGAGGGCCGGGACGCCATCCGGACGGCGATGCGCGAGCTCGAGGAGTTCGGCTACCTCGTCCGCGAGCGCGTCCAGGACGAGCTCGGTCGGTGGCACATCGTCCAGACCGTCTTCGAGGAGCCCGCCCTCCCGGCGCCGGGGCCTGAGAACCCGGGGGCCGGGCGGTCCGACGTCGGGGAGTCCGGCGCTATTACAAAGGACCGATCACCCAGGACTGAAACAAACAACCACCCCACCCGGCGGGCCCGCAGCACGCGACAGTGCACGGCCGCGGCGATGTCGTCGTTGTCGGAGAAGGCTCGGACGATCCTCGCGAAGGATGACCAGGCCCTCGCCGAGCTCGAGGCCGCGACGCTCGCCGCAAAACTGCCCGCCTCGTACGCCCGGACCAAGGCCGCTCAGCGTGGCCTGATCCTCGAGTCGATCGACCTGCACGGGATCCCCGCCCTCGTCGAAGCTGCGAAGCGTGCCCACCGTCCCGAGAACCCGACGATGCACGTGCACGGCTGGGTCCGCCTGTGGAAGGCGATGCCGCTCCCTCGCCCCGTCCGGGCCGCGGCACCGCTGTGCGGGGACTGCGTCGAGGGCTGGATCGAGGACCCCGACACCGGCCTGCCGATCCGCCGCTGCTCCTGCCGTGCGCAGGCGGTCCCCGCGTGAGCATCGCAGTGCAGCTCGACCAGCTCCTCGCCGACTCGCGGGAGCGCCTGTGCATCGAGATCCACAGCGGCGGCAGCGCGGCCCGCGCGTACGCCCGCTCACTCTGGGCGCTCGAGGGCGACCTCCGCGCGCTCGCCGACCGACTCACCACAGGAGTGACCCGATGACCCGCTTTGTCGCCGGCACCACCTCCGCGATCGCCGTCCTCGCCTTCGCGCTGTCGTACTCGAATCTCGCCGCGCTCGCGTCGCGCGCCGGGTACGGGCCCGAGATGGCGCACGTGTGGCCGCTCGTCGTCGACGGTCTCGCGGTCGTCGCGACGGCCGCCGTGATGCGACTGGAGACGCGACGCACCTACGCCTGGTCGCTGCTCGCCGCGTCGACGGTCGTGTCGATCGTCGCGGGCGCCGCGGCGCATCTCCTGCCAGCCGGGCCGCTGCCAGGGTGGGCTGGCGCGGCAGTCGCAGTCGTCCCGCCGCTGTGCCTGCTCGTCGCGCCGCACCTCGCCGTGCAGTTACACCGCGACGCAGACGCCGCGTCCACTGAGGTCGCAGACCGAGACGACGCAGGTGATGCGTCGCAACCCTCAGACGCGACCGACACGCCCGGCGCCGCGCCGGTTGATGACCAGCAGCGACGCACCGATGCGCACCTCAACGCACAGTTCGACCTACCCGCGACGGACATCCCTCAGATCGACGTACCACACAACGAGAAGCGTCGGCGAGCACTGCATCTCCTCGCGACGACCAACATGTCGAACCGCGCCGTCGCGCGTGAGGTCGGTACGTCGGAGGCGAGCGTGCGACGGTGGGTCGCAGCCGATGCGGCGCCGGCGCTCGCGACGGTGAGCGCGACAGGATGACGTACCGCAGGCGCATCCGCCGTTCAAATGACAGCGGCGGACGCGGCCCGTCGGTCTGGTTGAATCCGGGAATGAAACAGACGCACATCGCGCTCGCCGCTGTCGGGCTCGCGGCGCTCGTCTCGGTAGGTGCAACGGGCTGCGGGGCCGATAAACCTCCCACAACCTTCGAGATGCGCGGGTCTGTCATCGTGCCGACCTATGAACTAACTGGAGGTGGCTCTGTGGCGGGCGACCTTCCATGTGTCGGCTCTGGCCGGTTCGCCAACGTCAGGCCCGGCACCACGGTGACCGTTCTTGATGACGCCGGAAAGATCCTCGCAACCGGATCGGTCGAACAAGGACTGGTTGGCGGCGAGTCTTACGGCATCGCGTGTTCGTTGAAGTTCAAAGTCCCTGGAGTGCCGGATGGCCCCGGACGGTACCGCGTCGAGGTCAATGGGCACCCGGCGCAGGTGGTCGAAAGCAAACCCTTGTTGGTAAGGGAAGCGCGGATCGAACTGAGTTAGGCCCGAGCCCACCGATCCTTCTGCGGCTGCGCCCCACTACATGGCGGCCGCCGAACGATCGCGCCGCATTCGCGGCAGTAGTGCGTCCGGTGTCCACCGTGCGGCGTGCACGCGCACTGCTCCCAACCGACGAGGACACAGCCGGGGCCGAGTGGGTGGCCGTTCGGGCATCGATCCGGCGCAGGTTCGTGGTGGCCGGGCATCCTCCGATTGTAGTTCGATTCGCACAAACGTTCGATAGTCGCTATGGTCGCCGGTGTGGGTCGCGGAGGGAAGCCGCGGCCCACATTCACGTTTGGAGGCCGGTCATGTCAGAGTTCAATCCCGCCGCAGATGAAGGCCAGCCCGGCTGGGTGCGGTTGCCGGACGGCCAAGTCGCCTACCGGTACCTCGACGCGGATGAGCTGATCATCCCCGGCAAGGAATAGGTGCGAAGTCGCCCCCGCCTATGGCGGCAGTCAGTGTGATCGCTTACCATATCCACACGCCGAATGTTATCCACAGGGAATTTTCCTGTGGATAAACTTGTATGTAGAGCCAGTGGTGATTGAACCCACAGCCGGGGAGGGGGCAAATGCTTATCAAGGATGCTGCCCGTGATGCGGCAGAGGACTCGCTGGCCACCTACTGGGATGGCAGTTTTCCGGTGGACCCATTCGCGATCGCCGAGAAGATGGGGATTCGCGCCGAGATGCTGCCTCTCGAGGATGGCACTTCCGGGATGATCGTTGCGCGTCTGAAGACTCAGCCGAAGATCTATGTCGAACTGACAGACACCCCGCCGCGACAGCGGTTCACGTGCGCGCACGAACTTGGCCACTTCGTAGAGCGGACACAAACGGCAGAAGATCTTCGTGAGGGGTTCGCGTTCGTGGACAAGCGGACGTCGAAGACCGATGCGCACGAGTTCTACGCGAATGAGTTCGCTGCGAATCTGCTGATGCCGCGGTCCGAGGTTGAGCGCCTTGCGGATGTCGGGTCGACGCTCATCAGGATGGCCGGCTATTTCGGTGTCTCGGTGCCTGCGATGGAGGTTCGGCTTCGGAGGCTCGGCATCCCGCTCGTCGCTCCGGCCGGCCGTTGAGTAGCTATGGCGAAGATGGCGATGACGAACAGTTCGACGACATCGACACTTCGGCCCTGGTAACGAAGCCTGCGCAATCAGTCGCCGACGATACGGAAGTCGGCGATGGGCAAACTCCTCCGCCGGTAGTCAAGGTCAGAGTTGGGAATGACCGGATTTGGAAGCGGTTCAGTGAGCTGAACACTGGGACACTTCAGGGTCGGCCCACCAACTTCAGCGATCCCGTCAAGGTTGAGCATGCGGCTCAGCGAATCCGCGACGCGGAGGCTGACAAAGCGGACCAGGAGAATCTGCACCGCGAGCGTTTCTTCGGTTGGGCGATCGGCGCGGTCACGTTCACTCTCCTCGGGAACTTTGGGGTCATCGGCTTCTACTTCTGGTCACAGTGGAGCGACATTTCGGAGCCCGTGATGCTGGCGTGGATCAGCGCGACGGTGGTTGAGGTGCTTGGCATCGCCTACATCATCGCGACACATCTGTTCAAGGATGGATCTCGAAGCAAGTAGGCCGCCGCCACGACGTTCCCTCTGGGACCCCAGCAGCCGGACTACATAGTCGAGGGCGTCGAGCAGCTCCGCCACCTCTGGGTCGCCGCGCAGCTCTGCGAGCACTGCGGGGTCGCTGTCGAAGTGCAGTTCGGCGATGTGCTGCATCTCGTCATCGGTCATGCACTGGTTGGACGCGGCGTCGCATCGATCGGTTCCCGAGACGACGAAAAGCCCCCACCCTGACTCAACACAGTCAAGGGTGGGGGCGTCGTCGTGGTGTATTCCACACAGGGCCTCGGGGAGCTATGCCGCAGCGATCGCGATTGCGCCGGCGGCCCAGCCCTGCGAGGTGCTGTAGGGGCCGGTGAACGTCCAGGGTCCGATGGTGGCCATGGCCTCCTGCACATACTGGCCGATGCCGAGCCGCCCGTAACCGCTGTTGTTGGCACCGACGAGGCTCTGGATGTGCGTGAACGGGGCCGGGAAGGTGTAGTTCGCTGCACCGCTGGTGCCGGTGATGGATGCGCCGGCACCCAGGATGAGGCAGTTCGCCCGGGTGGTCGTCATGGCCGGTGCGACGTGCGACGTCGTGTTCGTCGAGTTCCGCTGCCCGTTCGATGTGTCGACGATGGTGCCTCCGGTCACCTGCACGCCGAACGCCTCGACATTTCCGTTCGCGTCGAACCCAGTGAGCGACAGCGACGAGCCCTCCGACCCGTCCTTGACCTTGGAGAAGATGGTCAGGCCGCACGATGTCGAGTTCGTGAGCCGCTGCCGCTGCGTCCAACCAGACGGGGTACTCGAGTAGGTGCCGTAGTGCGAGATGAACAGCAGCAGTAGGTCGTCGGTCGCCGCCGCCGGCAGCGTGAGCGACAGCGACGACGTGATGCCGGTGGCGCTGGTGACGTTGCCGACCTGCGGGATCTGCGGCCCGTAGCCGCGCGCGACGAACATCTACAGCCACCTGCCCTTGATCCAGACCCGCAGTCCCTTGCCTGGCGTTGTGCCCACGGCCGTGATCGCGGGCGCGAACACGTCACCCTCGGCGAAGGACCGGGCCGCGTCGGTGAGGGTCGCGGTGCGCGCGCTGCGGGTGCCCGTGCCGGTCGCCTGGTTCGCCGCGGCGACGGCGAGTGACGATCCGGTGATCGCCGTCCCGTTCTTCCGGATCTCCGCAGTGGTGGAACCGGATGCGTCCGCGGTGTCGAACTGGTAGGTGACCGCGTCGACGATGAATGCCCGGCCGACCTCCATGCCTGCGGCCAGGTCGCCGACACCGGTGGCGCGGACGCCCGAGTGCGACACCCACACGAAGTCGGCCGGCAGTGCGTTCGCGGGCGCGGCGGCGTCCGCCTTGCCGAGGCTGGTCTGCACCGCGGCCGTCATGTCTGTGGACGGGACCCCGGTGCCGGGCTTGGTGTACTTCGCATCGACGTCGGACTTGCGGGCCGCGTCGCTTGCTGCCACCGGCGCCGGCAGGCTCGGCGGCGAGCTGAACGTCTTCACCCCGGCTACCGTCTGCGCGCCGGTCAGCTTCACCACCGCGCTGTCGGCGGCCTTCGCGGCCAGGTCGGTGGTCAGGTTCGCCACCTTCGACTGCGCGATCGCGGCCGAGGCGTTGACGTCGGCGTCGACGATCGTGCCGTCGGCGATCTTGCCCGAGGTCACCGCACCGTCGACGAGCTTCGGCGTGGTCACGGTGCCGTCGGCGGGTGCGCCGACGTATCCGGCCGCCTGGTCCCGGTACTGCTTGGCGAGATCCCGTGCGTCCTCCGCCTCACCCTGCGCGGTGACCGCGCCAGCCTGGGCGGTCTCGGCGTCGGTGACCAGGCCCTCCATCTGCGGGATGGCGGTGTCGAACACGACATCGTGGATCGTCTGGACTTCGCCCTTGAGGGTGACCGTGGCGTTCTTCGCGGCCAGCGCGGCCGCGGCGTTGGCCGCCGCGTCGACGAGCGCGGGGAACGTCTTCGGCGGCAGGCTGGTGCCGTCGTCGAGGTCGAGGGTGACGTCGTTGCCGACGACGGTCCAGCCGTCGATCCCGGCGCCGCGCGGCCCCCTGGTGACACCGGGCGCCGGGGTGCCGGGCACGGCCCACACGTCGGTGAGGTCGACCTCGCTGCCGGGGATCGCGGGGATCTGAATCGGCCGCAGCTGCAGCGGCCGGCCGTCGAGATTCACGTTGACGAAGTCGACGCGGTAGAACCCCTCGGTCGGGTTCGTCCAGTCGTCCGGGCACCACAGCCTCACCCATGGCTTCCCGCGCAGCGTCAGCTGCCCTCTGGGAGTCGAGGGACGCGTCGATCGGGTCGATCAGGTACGTACGCGGCCCGGACGGATGGTGCGGGAGCAGGATCGAATCGCCGGCGTTGAGCATGAACGTGAACCGGACCGTGGCCTTGATCGACACCTCGTCGGGAAGGTCGTCCGTGTCGAGGCCGTCGGTGATGATGTTGCCGAGCTGGCCGGTCACCTTCATGTACTGCAGCGGGTGGGTCACGGGTCCGGTCACAGCATGTCACCTCCTGAGCACAGGTACAGGTACGGGTAGAACGACGAACCGGACGACGGGATCGACGACCAGTTCAGCGACTCCGGCATGTACGCGTCATCGGACGGACGCGACGACCAGTTCCGTGCACCAGACATCGACGTGATCCCGGATCCGAACGGGGGCCGGATGTTCGACTGGGGCGCGCCGAGTCCTTGCAGGGTGTCGGTCGACGCGGCGCTGCCCTGCCACCAGGCGTAGGTGAGGACGTAGTACTGGCCGGCCTTGATGTCGAACGAGTTGTAGAGGTAGAAGCGCCGTTCCTTGAACTCGGTGGAGAACATGGTGCGCAGGTTCTGCGTCTTGCCGAGCAGCCGCATGTCGCCGGTCTGCAGGTCGATGCCGTACGCGCCGAGCTGAAAGAACGGCGCAGCGTCAACCGGGTTCGAACCGACCATCCCGATCGAGTCCCGCACCCCGTCGCGGGTGGCCCGGAGCACGATGCACACCTGAGCGCCGTTGTTGGCCGTGGCACCGATGGTTCCGCAGATCGACCGCGGGAACGTCTCGTCGGAATCGCTGGTCTGCGACGCCCACGACGGGTTCACGCCACCATCGACGGTCTGCACCTTCAGAAGATCAGCAGCGGAAAGAATTTCGGGTGCGAGCTCCATCGGTCAGATCGCCGGCCTGCACTCGACATCGAGGTGGGCATGTGCGGTGTCGGTCAGCCACGCGTCCCAGAACCCCTCCGTCTTCACGGCAACGACGTAGATCGTCGACCCGGGCCCGGTGGTGTTCTTCGCGACCCGAGCGACCGACGCGTTCGGGGCCATCGCGGACGCGAACTCCGGCGTGATCGTGACCGGGAAGTAGCCCGCGGAGACGATACCGGTGCCGTACCCGATCAGGGTGCCGGACGTCGGGTCGCCGAGACGGACCTCGATGTCGATCTTCGTTGTCACGCCGCCGCGGACCCGGACGTGCCCGGCCACCCGGGGGAACCAGTCGGTGGGCTGGGCGGGGATCGTGATCTGCGCCAACTGCACTCGCGTCGTGGACGACCCGGTCGCGACATTCGCCGCAGTGAACGAGGTCGGCGGGATGCCGTACCACCCGCCCCGCGCGACCGGCGCCGTGGTCACCTTGCCGGTCGTGGAGGAGAGCACCAGCGCGTCGCCAGCGGCGGCACCGGACGCGGCGACGTAGTCGGCGGCGGTGAGGATGCCCGACGACGGACCGGTCGGCCCCGGCGCACCCGGGTCGCCCTTGTCGCCCTTCGGCAGCACGAGGTTCAGGTGGTAGTTGTCGCCCGACCCCGGGGTGAAGGACGCTGCGGCCGCCGGTCCGCCGGTGACGTCACCGATCGACAGGGTCGGGGTGACGCCCGGATCGCCCTTCTCGCCGACGTAGTCGGGGATCTCGATCAGCGAGACGCCGTTCCAGAACCACGCCGAGCTCGAGCCGGTCACGCGCCACCAGTGCCCGTTCTCGTTGTCCGTCAACGTTGACGGCTCCGGTAGGTCAGCGGCGGTGGCGACCTCCCACTCGAAGATCGGCGGCGAACCCGGGTCGCCCTTGTCGCCCTTCGCTCCCTTGTAGGCCGGGATCTCGACCTCGATGGCGTCGTCGATGAACTCGAGGACCGCCTTGTTCGTCTCCCGCACGTTCCAGGCGTCCTTGAACGTGCAGATGAGCTTCACGGCTCGTTCGAGCTGGTACATCGCTACACCTCCTCTCGTAGTTCTTCGGGCAGTCCGGGCTCGGTGGGGATCACGACGTTGGGCGCGTGATGGCGCAGCAGCCCGCACAGCACAGCGATGTGCACCGACTGCTCGCGGATGAACCGCGCTGCGGCCTTGATGACACCGCGGTCCTTCTCGCCTTGCTTCTCCAACACAGCGACTTTGGCCTCCGCAGCCTTGAGCCGAACGGCGATCCGTCCGGTCCATGCCGTCAGCAGGCTCGTAGCGACGACACCGAGCGCCGTGATCCGCTCGGGGGTAAGCCATTCGAGGATTCCCACCGGTCACCGCCCGCCGAGCTGACGAGACAGCGCGGCGCGCAGATCGTCGATCGCGGCGGTCCCGCGGTTGACGGTGTCCTGCATCATCGCCTCGAGATCGGTTCGGGCGGGTTCGACTGCAGCGCGGACGCTCTCACCGAGGTTCGGGATCCGGAGGGCGGTACCGATCTGCTCGCCGACCTGCTGCGCGGTGTTGATCGCCGCGGACGGGGCCTGCGCGGCGGCGATCGCCGCCTCGATGGCCTGCAGTGTCTCGGGCCGCAGCTTCGTGGTGCCGGTGGTGTCGACGTAGAGGCCAGCGACGATGAAGCCGACCATGCCGAGTGTGGTGGCGCCGGACTTGAGCCAGTCCGCGGCCTGGTCGGCGGTGATCCAGCCGACGAAGGACGCGGCGCCGAGCAGCGCGGCGAGGATCCCGTACCCGATCAGCCGGCAGAGCGGCCAGTACTTCTGCAGGAACGTGAGCATCACGCCTCCTTCTTCTGGATGAGCTGCTCGACCATCCGCTCGGTGCGGTAGGTGGAGCCGTCGATGCACTGCTGGAACGTCGCCAGGTCGAACGACGGGGCGGGGGATCCGTCCGCGGGTGGGATGAGTGAGGGCCGCGGCTCGCAGAGCGCAGCGTGCAGTGCGCGGGTCTTGTCGAGCAGCTCGCGCTGCTCGGCGTCGGTCAGTGCCATCAGGAACCCCTCCTCGGGAAGTAGTGCGGCGCCCATGTCGAGGCACCGCTGGTAGCGGGTGGATCGGTCGGCGATGCCGTTCAGGCCGCCGTTGATCGCGCGGGTGGCGCCGTCGAGGTTGCGAGCGTCCGCGAGCGCGTTGAGCTGCGGACGCGCGACGGTCCAGTACCAGACCGGCCCGAGGAACCCGTAGCGGTCGGACGCGAGCTCGGCGGGGTTGTCGACGAAGAACGTCGGCGACCGGACCAGGCCGCGGCCATGCGCCCAGCGCGAGCACTCGGTGTAGTTGTGGCGTCCGGTGACCTGAATCGGGCCGCGGCCCTTGAACCGGCGACCGTCTCCGGGCTGGGTGTTGCCGAGGTCCTTCCGCCACTCGTAGTCGGAGCCGTCGGCGATCTCCTCCATGTACAGCAGGCCCGCGGACTCGTGGCCGAGCTGCGCACACCACATCGCGGCCCGCTCGACCGTGGTGATCTCGGCGGCGCGCATCGCCTCGGCGAACGCGGGCAGCAGCTGCTCGTACCGCTCCCGCGGTAGGGCGTCGCCCATCGCACGCGCGAGGGCGTCGACGGTCAGGCCAGGCGCCGACATCGGCGGGGGCGCCTCGCCGGGGTAGGCCGCGCCGTCGAGCAGCGGCAGAGGATCGAGGCGGTCCCGGCCTGGCGGCACCCACACGTAGCGGTGCCACTCGAGGTGCAGGTGGGGCGCGACGCCGCCGTTGGTGTTCGAGTCCGGGTTGATGCGAGCGATCCGCTGGCCGGCCTCGACCCGCTGGCCGTACGACACCTCGGGGATGACGTGGCCGTAGACGGTGGTGCCCCCGCCGTCCTCGGTCGGGTGATCGAAGACGACCCACTGACCGAACCCGGACGCCGGGCCGACCGCCCACACGGTGCCGCCTTGCACGGCGTAGACCGGTCGTCCGCCGGATCCGCCATCCCACCCGAAGTCCACACCGTAGTGGTCCGGGCGATCCGCCGTCCGGAACTCGGAGGTGATCATGTGGCCACGGGTGAGCGGCCAGAAGCGTTGTGCCATATCAGTTCACCGCCAGAAAGTTGGTCACCGAGAACAGCTCCTTGATCTGCCGCATCCCGACCTCCCACGGCGCCTCGTCGGCCTTGTCGTCGCCGATGACGGTCTTGAGGACGATTCCGCCTTCGCGGGTGTGCTCGCCGCGGATGGCGGTGATGCGGTCGTAGTAAATTTCGCCGTCGTCCTCGTCCTCCCACCCGGCGAGGACACCGAGGTCGTAGTCGACGAACGCGGTGTACGGGTAGCCGTCGCGGAGGGTGATCGACGCGCAGCGGGTGCCGCGGCCGTCATAGAGGCCCTTGGTGCCGGCCTGGAACCCGGAGAACGTGTACGCGGCACCGGCGTTGACGAATCCCTCCGGGAACCCGAGCGGGCCGAGGTCCTGTTTCAGTGCCCAGTCGACGAACTTCTGGAACGCGAGGAACACGTCGTGGAACAGGCCCGAGATGAACGCCGCCAGGCCGGGGATCACCGCGAGCGAGAGCAGCGAGAAGATCCACGTCACCGCCATCTGGACACCGAGGTCGATCAGCTTGTTCACCCACGTCGGGGACTTGCCGCCGATCACCGCCGAGTAGTACAGCGGGTGCGTCACCGTCACGGTCGCGTCGTCGATCGCCGACCCGTCGGCCCGGAAGATGACCTTCGGGACTTCGTCGCTGGTCAGTGCATCCGAGATCGCCTGCCCGATACCGGGGTTCAGCCAGCCGGTGAACAGGTTGATGCCTGCGGCGAGGAGGTTGCCGATGGTGTCGGCGATCCCGTCGAGGACGCTGCCGGTGTTCAGCAGGCCACCGGTGCGGGGCTGCTGCACGACGTCGACGATGTACTGCGGCTTGGTCAGGAACAGGTCCGGGTGCGGCTGCGGGTCGCCCGGCATCCACAGGGTGATCGTCAGGTGACAGCCGGTGTCCTTGAGCCACTGCTCGAACAGCTCGTCGAGCGGGACCATGCGGGCCATGCCGACCCGGACCGGGGTGGTGTCCCGGAGCAGGGTGTACGGCATGAACGTGATCGGCAGCCCGAGCCGGAACGCGTTGCGGATGGTGTACCAGGCGACGAGGGTGCGGACGCCGGCGATCATGATGTCCTGCGGCGGGAACTGGATCTCCGGGATCGACAGCGGCTGCGGGTACGCGAGGATCGCGTGGAACCACGCGTAGTCGGAGATCAGCTCGCACGTGATCTTCTTGTTCTTCGTGATCCCGGTGCGGGTGGACTTGTTGATCCGGCCCGACCATCGTTTGCCGTTGTAGGTGATGACGATCGGGACGACGGTCCGGTCGATCGACATCACCAGCTTCGCCCAGTCGTGGTCCGCGGGGATGGTGAACGACGCGGTGCCGACGCCGTTCCACACCCACTCCCACGTCAGCGCCTCGTAGCCGACGATCTCGCCGAGCGGCTGGTTGAACTTGTCGAGGATCAGTGCCTCGAGCTGGTCCGCCTTCGGCGCCGGTTTGAGGATCTCCGTCCAGATCGCCGCCGACTCCGCGTCGAGCGGGCCCGGCTTCGAGTACAGGTCGACATCGACGGGAGTGATCCCGTCGAGAACGCAAGTGCTCGTACTCATCTCACCTCACCAGGGTCGTTTCGATTTCGGGTCCACGCGCAGCACGATCGAGGAGTCGGGATTGCCGTCGAGGAACCGGAGCCGGGACAGGTCGAGTGACCCGCGGGGCGGGATCGGCTTGCGGAACCGCTGCAACCCCATGTCCTTGAACAGGTTCCGGTTGTAGGACGAGGTGACCGTGCGGTGGTCCGGGTGGGTATCGATGCGCGCAATCTCGCCCGGCAGCAGCGGGCCGATGAACAGCTCGGTCATCCCGTCGCCGTCCGGAAGGACCACCATCCCCGGCCCTTTCACGACCGCGGTGTACCAGGCGGGCCGGTCGCCCTCGTTCCTCAGCACCTTGCCCTGCGTGTACATGCCGTTGACGTACGGGAACGTGGACTCGATGCCGTACCAGTGCGGGTCCTCGACCACCACCGGCAGCAGGTACCCCTTGAACTGCTCGAGCATCGGGTCGAGGTCGTGCACGATCTGCGGCTTCTCGGCCTGCCGCAGATCCACCCACCAGTAGCCGCGGTGCGCGGTGATCACGTACAGCCGGGACTGGTAGTCGAAGTCGACATCGGACCGCCACGCGTCGGCGACGCCGTGGTAGCCGAGGGTGCGGGTCTTGTGCACCAGCACCGGGATGTCGAACTCCCGGCGCTCGAGCACCGACCCCAGCCACGTCGATCCGTCCTGGCGGGCGCCGGTGTACCAGCGGTGCGTCTGCTCCGGCTCCTCGAAGTCCGCCCACCCCTCGCCGAGCGCGACACCCTCCTCGCCTGTGGACAGATGCCACGCGCGCTCCGGGAGCCCGGCCGCGGCTCCCGGGCCGCACAGCACGACGTTGGCTGTGCGGTCCGGGAAGAAGGTGCTCATCGGCCGCCCAGACGGACACGCCCGACGCGCCGCTGCTCGACCTTCACCAGCGTGCGTTCCACGCCATCACCTCCTGGTGCGTAGTTGTTGACGGCGATCGGCCGGCCGATCGCCTCGGAGAGCTGCTGCGCCAAGTGCGGGATGTCGGCCCGCGCGAGCCCGCCCGCGCTGCTCCGCTCGGCCCGCAGAGCCGCCAGATCCCGCCTGTCGGCCTCGTACTGGCGCCGCTGATCGCCGGTCAGCACCCACTCCGTCTCGCCGGAGAGGTTCAATCCGGCGACCCCATGCGGCAGTGGGCCGCCGGTGTCGCGTAGCACCGTCGGGATCTCCTTGAGCAGGTTCGGGAAGGCCATCAGGTTCGCCATCGCCGTCGCCCACTCCGGGGTGCCGGGCACCGCCGGAGCCTGACTGTCGATCTCCGCCTTCGAGAAGAACGGCGCCGTCGCCGGACCGACACCGGACTTCTCCCCGCGCGGGTCCTGAGCCCAGTCCGCGATCCCCACCCCGAGCCCGACCAGGCGGCCGAGTCCGGAGTCGTTGACCCCGAGCACTGAGAACAGGTCCGACACGTTCGAGGTGACGAACTCGGAGGCGACGTCGCCGAGCATCTGCGACAACGACATGGCCTCACCACCGGATGCCGAGGCGCCCGGCGTGCGGGACTTTTTCAGTTCCTCGGCCTGACGCTTCTGCTCCGCAGCGAGCGCGTTGATCGCCCGCTGCAGCGCCAAGTCGGCGTCCTCGCGTTCGTCGATGCGCTCGGGGTCGTCGTAGACCTCGTTGCGGTCGATGTCCGCCTTGTTGATCGCCCGCTGTAGCTCCCGCAGCCGGATCTCGTCATCGGTCAGGTTCGACTCCAGCGCCGGTGCTGCCGGTGCGGGACCGGCGTCGGCGCCGGACTCGGCCGCGGCCTTCTTCGCCTCGAGGTCTTTGACGCGCTGCTCCGCCTGCGCGACCTTGTTCGCCGCCTGGTCCCGGTCGGCCTGCGACTTCTTCTCGTTCGAGTTTGTGCGGTCACGGGCCTCGATCGCCTGCTGCACCGCAATTCGAGCCGAGTCGAGCTCGAGGTCGTTCTTCTCGGTCCACGTCGCCTTCTTCTTCGTCGACTGACCTGTCCCGTACGCGACGGCCGCGGCCGAGTCATCCTCCGGCGGGCTGAATCGCGACGCCGGCAGATGCCAGTGGTTCTCGAACTGCGGATCCGACGGCGAGGCCGCACCCGACCCGTAGCGGACACCACTCGAGCTGGACTCGAACGGGATCCCGCCGAGCGCGGACGCCATGTGCGAGTTCGGGCCACCACCGCCGTTGTGCACACCGAGATTCAGTGCCGACCGCGGCCCGAGCCCGGGCAGGAACCCAAGCGACAGGAAGTCGGATTCTGTGGTGTACCAACGGGTGTACGGATCACGACCGGTCAGGATCGCGTACCCAGCCGAGCTGTACGACGAGCAGTCCCACGACGGGCTGCCCACCTGCGCGTACCCGTATTCCATCCCGTTCTGTGCCGCGAGGAACTCGTGCGCCCGCTGGGACGCGGACTGCCCGACTGCGCCACCGACCGCGAACTTCCCAACCTGCCCTGCCTTGAGGGCAGCACGGAAGCGGTACACACCCCCCTGGCCACCGAGCGCGTCGACGTCTGTGGTGTCGAGCATGTGCTCGCCCGGCATCCCGAGGATCGGTACCGAGTCCTTGCCAGGGATCCCGCCGGTGATCGGACCACCATTCGCGCGACGTTGGGCACCCGTCATCAGGCCGGCAAGGTCGCTCGGCGCGGTGACGTTGTTGCCGTTCATGATCGTGCCGATGAGTTGGACCTGAACCTGCTTGCCCTGGTTCTCGTCGATGAACCGCTGCATCACCTCGCGGGCGTGCTGATCGTGCAGGACGATCTCGGTCTCCGCTTTCGGGGGCCAGGTGCGGAAGACAGCGGCGAGACCCTCTGCCTCCTCCTTCGTGTACCCGGCCTGCATCGCGGTTGCGATGAACTGGTTTCGCACTTCCTCCTGCGCCGCGGCAGCTGCAGCCTCAGTCTCCTGCGCGGACAGATTCTGCTCTGCCGCAGAGGTGCGTGCGGCGGCACCGGCCTGATCCCATGCCGATGCCACCTTCAGCATCTGGTCGTCGAGTCGCACACCCGCGGTAGTCGACCTATCGATCTCACCTGCAGCGTTAACAGCTGCGAGGCCACCGTTTTGGGCTGAACTTCGGAACCCGTCCAGCGCCAAAGTCAGCGCCTTCTGGGCGTTCTCTGCCGTACGGCCGTCCTCGCGGAGGCGGCCCATGGCGTTCGTCAGGGAATCAACGCCGCCGGCAGCGCCGACCGCCTTGGTTTCGATCTGCTCGATCGCGTCCTTCACCTGCCCGGCCGACGATCGTGCCTCGAGGAAGGCATCACGTTGATCCATCAGGGCCCGCGCCAGGTCCGTTGATGCGCCGCCCGTACGCAACAGGCTCTGGGTGAAGTCGAGGAACTTCGACGAATCGCCGGTGATGATCTTCCCGAGCTCGGTGCTGGACAGGCCGGTCTTGTCCATCGCGGCGACGATCCGACCACCCGAATCTGACATCGCCTGAGCAGTGTTCGCCGCCGAGATCGCTCCACCGTCAAGTGACCCGTCCATGACGTCGAACGCATCCCGGAAGGCGGCCGAGTACTGGCCCCAGATTCCCGGCGCACTGTCGGCCATCTGCTGCGAGGACGCCCGAAGGGCATCGATCTTGGACGTGACGGCGCCCTGGACCTGGTCGTTGACGAGGCCGTTGGAGTCGACGAGCGCTTGCCGGAGACTGTCGTTGGCCTTCGCGGTGTCGTCGATCGAGCGCCGGTAGGTGTCCATCACTTGCCCAGCGCGTTGGCCGGCCGAGATGAGCTGGGTCGTCAGCGCTACCGCGCCGCCGAGGGCGATCGCCCAGGGGCCGCCGAGCGCCGCGGTGACGCCGCCGATCGCCGACCGCATCCCGCTGAGACCGGCCATCGCGGTTCCGCCGATCGCGCCACCGAAGCGGACGGCTTCGCCTGTGGCCGCGCGCAGCGACCCGGTGAGCGGGCCGGATGCCGAGGCGAGCGCGACCTGCTGCGACGCGAAGCTCGCTGCCGGGGTGTAGACGGACCGGTACGCCTCGCCCATCCGTCCGAGGACCGGGACTCGGGCCTCGAGCACCGACAGTGCCGCGGACACGCGGCCGATGTCCTGACCCGACATCTGGGCGAGCTGCTGCTGTAGTCGCAGCTGGTCGTTGAATCCAGCCAGCGCCGACGAGCCGCGGCCCTGCAGGTCGCCGATCAGGCCGCCGAGGCCGGTGACCTTCATCGCGACAAGGGCAGCGGTGGCGGCCTGCGCCGGGCCCGGAAGCCCGAGGAAGAACGATCCAATGTCCGCGACGGCGCCGCCGATCGCGGACAGGCCACCGACGACCGCAGGGGTGGCGTCGGAGACGAAGGACGCGAATCCGTTGGCGAGGGATTCGAGTGGTCCGTCGGCGAGGTCGTACACCTCGAGCGCGAGCGTCTCGGCGGCGTTCTGGGCCGCCGACAGCGCGCCGGGCAGGCCCTGGGTCTTCGCGGCGGCGACGTCTGCGGCCGCGCCCTGGCGGCCGATCGCGTCGCGCATCTTGTCGTACCCGACGACGCCCTGCTCCGCAGCGACACCCGCGAGACGCATTGCATCGGAGCCGAACAGCGTCGCGGTCGCGGCCTGGTACTGCTCCTCGGTCATGTCCTTCGACGCGACCTCGAGCTGCTCGAACAACGACCGGAGTCCGACGAACTTGCCCTGTGCGTCGTAGACCGTCAGGCCGAGGTCGAAGATCGCCGCCTGCGCGGGCTTGCCCTGGTCGGTCAGCGCGAGCAGAGCGGACTTGAGCAGGGTGCCCGCATCGGAGCCGGTGATGCCGGCGTTGGCGAACAGACCGATCGCGGTGGAGGTGTCCTCCATCGAGACACCGAACTGGTTGGCGACGGTGCCGGCCTGCTGCAGCCCGTAGGCGACGTCGGTCATCTCCGCCGATGACGCGTTGGCGGTGTTCGCGAGGACGTCGGCGGCCGTGGCCGCGTAGTCGGCGTTGAGGCCGAACGCCTGCAGCGCCTGGGACTGGATCGTGGCCGCGGTCGCGGCGTCGATCTGCGCGGCGGCGGCGAGCTGCAGGGTGCCCTTCGCGGCGGCCATCGACTGCTCGACCGAGAATCCGCCCTTGGCGAGTTCGGTCATCGCGGCCGCGGCGTCGGAGGCCGAGGTGTTCGGCAGGGAGATGTCGTTGCCGAGCTGCTTGGCCCGCTCGGACACCTGCGCCATCTGGTCGGCGGTCGCGGACGACACCGCCTGCATCGTGTTCAGGCTGGTGGTGAAGTCGTTGCCGATCTGGATGATCTGCTTACCCGTGGCGGCGATCGTCGCGGCGCCGAGCGAGAGGCCGATGAACCGGCCAACCTTGCCCGCGGTGCCGACCGCGCCCTGCAGCCCACCCTCGAGCTTCTGCGGAAAGCCCCGGAGGTCCGGCTCCACCGCGATGTCAATCCTGCCGCCCGGCATGGGATCACCCCTGTTCTGTTGTGCTGGCTTCCATTTCGTGCCAGGACTGGAATCCGGCGGTCCGCGCGTACGCGTCTCGCGCGGACCAACCCGCGAGGATCTCGGCGACCGTCGCGGTGAGCTTCGACGGGCCCGGGGTCCGTTTGTTCTCGCGGTACATCGCGAGCAGTTCGACGATCTCGGTGATCCGGCCTTCGGGGTCCGGCACGTTGGGGTCGTGGTAGCGGATCCCCAGCTCGTGCCATCGCTTCGCGATCCGTGTCGGCTCGGGCATCTCGAACCGGATCGGTGGCATCGCTCCCTCGGATGGCGCCTCGACCATCACGATGACCTTCGCGATCTGTTGAACCTGCGGGTCGAGTTCGAGCGCGTCGAGATCGAGGCCGCCGCCGGGCATCCGCTCCGGAGCGGACGGCGCGGTCACGAGACCGCCTCGATGCGCTCCCAGTCCCACGGCGGCGACGCCATCCGCTGATACACCGCGCCGCCATGCTCGGGTGCGGCGGCGCGGGCCTCGTCGACGGTGACGTACTCGCGGACCTCGGCGGTGTCGCGGTCGATCGTCGCGAACTGCCGCTGGTCGGGATCGGCGACAGCTGAGGCGTGGTGGGCGTTCGGGTTGGTCTGCAGCTGCTGGTACAGCTCGACGATCTCGTTCTGGTGAGGCAGCCCTGCCGGGGTTTCGCTCATGGTTGTGCTCCCGTGATTCCTTGGAGGCGGTTGTATTCAGCGACGGACAGCGGGGCGTCCGGCAGTTTCGTGTAGCGCGCGACGTCAGCGAGGTGCTGCGCGAGCAGCTCGGCGGTCGCTGCGGTGGACCGGCGCGCGATCGGCGCGAGCAGCGGTCGGGGCGGCGGCTTGACGCCGTCGCGTTTACGTTGTGCACGTGCGGCTTTGACTTCGGAGTCATCCGGATCGGTCGTCCACGATGCGTACTCGGAGGTCAGCCAGTAGTGCTCGCGGTCGACGAGCATCGCCACGTTCTCCGCCAGGTCGGCGGCGCGGTCGTCCTGCTCGGCGGCGTCGTCGAGCAGGACCGCCAGGTCCCGCCACCCCATCGTGCGCAGCGCGGCGCGCAGGTTCAGGTGGTGGTGGCGGGACAGGCGGGCGTAGGCGGCGCTCCAACCGTCCTCGGTGAGGAGGTCGGTCAGAGCGCCCGGAAGTTTCCCTCCGCGTCGAGCAGGCCCGCGAAGGAGTAGATCCGCTGCACGAGCTTGTCACCGACGCCGACGTTCTGCGCGCCGATGTCCTCCCACAGCCGGACCGGGTCGCCCTCGGAGAGGACGAACGCGAGCCGCTCGACCATCAGCCGATTCCAGTCGTCGATGTCGACGGTCGGCTTCCCGCCCTCGATGGGCGTCCCGTCCTCGGTGGTGGCCGGCACCAGCTTCGGGGTCTGCCGCAGCATCCGAGAGAACTCGAGCACCTCTTCACCGGTGAGGTCGCGGCGCACCGAGTACGGCTCGCCGAACAGGGTGATCGGCTGCGGCGGCTCCGGGTTCTCGGTGCCGAACTCGTCGGACAGCTCGATGGCGCCGGGGGTCGCCCCGGTCGGGTTCTGCTCGGTGAGCACCCGACGCGGGGCGGCCTTGCGGGGGGATGTTCCTGCCATGGTGTTGATCTCCTGCCGTGAGATGGATGAGTGGGCGGTTACGGGGCGAGGGCGTTGTCGGTGCCGAACTCGCGGACCTTGGACAGCGCGAGCAGCTCGAACTCCCAGCCGTCGAGGTCCTCGCCCGCGAAGGACCGCGGTGCCGGGGTCGCGAGGCGCACCCGGTCGCAGTAGAAGAACGACGACGCGGTGACGTCGACGGCGCGCCAGATGAACGCGAACTCCTCGCCGTCGCCGACTTCGTACTCGAACACGCCGGAGCCGGAGCCGACCTCGGTGATGGTGCCGCCCTCGAGCGCGGTGAGCAGCGTCGCCTTCGACCGGTCGACGGCCTTGAACTTGAAGCGGTTCGACTTCGGGCCTCGCGTCACCGCGTAGGCGGAATCCCGCTTGTTGAAAACGTTGTGTTCCTTGGTGTCCTGCTTGGGCGCGAGGTCGAGGCCCTTCTGCAGACCTCCGTACGGATCCCAGGTGACGCCGGGGCTGGTGCCGGTGACCAGCGCCGCGGCGGTCAGATCGGCGGGCAGCAGGGTGCCGGCGGGCGCGCGGAACGCGTCGCCGTCCTGGTAGACGGTGGCCTTCTTCGGATCTGCGTAGTCGCTCACGAGGTTTCTCCTTCGTCAAATGAGGGGGTGCCCGGAGCTGTGTCCGGGCACGGTGGAGTGCCCCTATCCCCGGGTCCGGCAGGACACCCGGGGGTAGGGGCGATCAGGGGCCGGGACTCAGCCCGGTGGGGGACTGGCTGTCAGAGCCAGGGGAATGACGGCAGTTCGGTCATCGACATGGTCAGCTCGACACGCACCGGAGACCGGTACAGCGGGCTGTCCGGGCCGCGGGTGGTGTCGACCATGTTCATCGGCCCGTCAACCCACCGGCCACGCCACGAGCAGTTCCGGAACGGCACCGCCCTGGCCCGGCCGATGACCTCTCCGGCGAGGCCCGCAATGTCCCACGCGACCTCCTCCGGGTCCGCCGTGATCTGCATCGGCCCGGCAGCGAGGATCTCCGACTTCGGCACCCACACGTCGATCTGCACGAGCGGAGTGCGCACCATCGGGTCACCCGGGCCGCCGGTGCTCGACGATCTGCACGTGACGAACGGTCGATCGATCGTCAGCGGGACATCGCGGGTGGTGATCAGCGCGGCCGGTACCACCGCGGTGAAGTCGGCGTCCTGCATGAGGTGGTCGCGAACAGCGCCGGGCGCGAACGGGATTCGGGTCTTTCCGCTCACCGTGGCCTCCAACCCGAGTAGCGGCCGTGTTGGCTGGCCGCGTTCGTCATCACGGCATGCGGCGGGGTGTCGACGGTGCCGTACTCCTTGAACACCGCGTCCTCGTCGTTGTCGACGAGCAGGACCCGGTCGCCGTCGACCTCAACCGCGATACCGTCGCGGTACTCGCCGGTGAGCACCGGCGCGGTCGCCCGCGCCGCCTGCGCCGCCTCGTTCGCGATATCGACGCGGTCGTCGAACGAGATCGCGCGAGCTTCGGCGCGGGCCCTGTCGTGGTAGACCGTCACCCGCGCCGACACGTCACACCTGCTCGGGTTCGGCGGCGTGGTCCGGGTCGTCGACCCGGTCGGGCGGCGGCGCGGCCTTGAGGGACGCGAGGTAGGCGGGGGAGTCGATCGCACCCCACCGGCGCACCCCGTCCGCGTCGACGAACTCGACACTGTTGGACGGCAGCGCTTCGGCCTTCTTGATCCTGGCCATCAGTCATCACTCCTTCATGTCGGAGACCTGCCGCACGATCGCGGCGATGTACGCGGGACGGCGAGATCCGCGCGCGGGGCGACGAGCGCGTGGGGTGCCGACGACCTGGTAGACCAGGCCGTCGGCGTCACGGAACCGGTCACGGCGCGACGGAAATGGAGTCAGCCCCGGGTCGAGCAGCAACACGAACCCGGACACCTCGTGCCCGGCCTCGAACTCGGTGTTACCAATGTCGACGGAGGATGAGGACAACTGCCGCTGTTGCAGCAGGCCCGTCCACGGGTACTCCGTCGGCACCACCGGCACCCGGTTGCCCGTGGACGGGTCCTGCAGCGGTTCGTTCTCCCGCAACAACGTCCAGCGCTCCGGTAGCCGCGCCATCAGCCGAGACCGATCACGTAGGCGCCGCGCGAGGGCACCTTCGGCGACAGCTTCGCGATCTGCGCATCGGACATCGAGATCAGCTCGTCGGAATCGACATCGGCGTACGAAGTGGTCACCTCCGGGTACTGCACCGACCGCGTGCGCAGCCCCGTCCGCATCGCCTCGAGTGCGCCGATGACCATGTCCACACCGACGCCGATGGCGAGGGTTTGGTTCAGGTCGCCGTTCGAGAGCCGAGCATCCAGCGTCGGGACCCGGTCGCGCATCTCGGCGAGGGCCCGCGCGATGAACACGTTGGCCTGTGCGAGTTCGGGTTCGACGAGGGTTTCACCAAGCTGAGCCTGCACATCTTCGATGCCGAAGATGTCAGGCACCGACGACCTCACTGTCGCCGGTCTCGATGTTGCGGCGCACCCTCACGACCTTGCCGTCCGGCCGTGTCGCCTCGTACTCCTCGATCCGCTCGGAGGGCTTCTTGCTTGCTCGCGGCCGCGACGCCGCCGCGGGCTTGCCCTGCGCGGGCTGCGGTGCGGAGGCGTCGGGCGCCGCGGAGCCGTCGGCGGGTGCCGGCGCGCTGTCGGCGGCCGAATCGTCAGGGCTGGTCTTGGTGTTCTCGGGCATGGTGATTCGTTCCTTCCAGGTCAGGCGGCGAGGACGCCGCGCAGTCGTGCGGCGGCCTTGCCGCCGAACAGGGCCAGGCCGGTGTAGAACTCGATCCGGGTGCGGTAGGCCGGCTTCTCCTGCAGCTGGCCCAGGTCATCGACCTGAACGCCGCCGTTGGTCAGGCCGGTGACGGCGCGGTCGCCCTCGTCCTGGCCGAACTTCACGGCGTAGATCGAGGACGCGGCAGACGAGCTGCCCTGGGTCTCGGTCTGCGCGAGGATCGGCGCGCCCGCCGCGGTGGAGCCGGGGTCGAGGATCGGGATGCCGTTCCACTGCAGGACCCGCTTGCCGGTCAGATCCTCGCGGACCATCTCGACACCACCGATGCGGCGGCCGGCCGACCGGATCTTGCCCTGCACCGCGGCGTTGGCGTAGATCGCTCCGTTGGTGCCGTTCAGTCCGGGGACCTGAGCGACGAGGGAGTCGAGCAAGTCGAAGAACGCGTGGCGGGTGGTGTCGTCGGTGTTGATCGCGGCGCCATTGGTGGCCGCATCGAGGACCTGTGCGCCGACGAGTCGCTTCTTCAGGCCGTCGAAGCCCTTCGAATCGACCGCGGTGTCGCCGTTGAAGAACGTGTCCGAGAACTTGTAGGACGCGGCCTTGACCTTCATGCCGGTCTGGACCGCCCGCTGGTCGTTGAGGTCGCCGCGGGTCTGGACGATGAACCGGTCGACGTCCGCGTCGCCACCGAGGATGACCAGCGACTCGGTCTTCTGGTTCACCGTGCCGGTCGACTCGGTGTAGGCCTCGTTCACGCCACGGAACGCGACGCCGGGAAGCGCGGCCTCCTCGTTGTACGCGTAGGCGTTGCCCTGGATCGTCATCAGGGGGATGCGGTCGAGGATGGGGTTCTCCTGCACGAACGTCTCGATGACGCCGCGCTGGAGGTGGGTGGTGGACAGCTTCGCTGCCTCGACGAGAGTGATAGCCATGGCGTTTCCGCCTTCCTTGTAGGGGCCCGCCGGCTACCGCCCGCGGGCACAGATCAGTTGTTCTTCCAGGGCACGGCGCGCAGGGTGCCCATGCCGGGCGATGTCGCGCCGAGGCTGTCGCCGCCGGACGCACCGACCCCGGGGGTGTGGTCGCCGTCGTTCGGCCCCTTGAGCTGCGCTTTGATGGCCTTCGCGTCGGCCGCCATCTCCTCGGGCGTCGCGCCCCGGATCCGGTCGGCCCAGTCCTTCGGCAGCTCCGCATCCAGTGCGGCGCGCAGGCGCTGGTTCTCCTGCTCGAGTGAGCCGTTGCGCTCCTTGAGCTGACCGTTCTCGGTCAGCCGCTCGTCAGCGTCGCGCTGTCGGCGCTGGTCCTCGGTCAGCTTCGCGTCGTCGTGCTCACGGAGCTTGCGCTGCAGATCCGCGATCTGCTGCTCGGCTGCGTTCGCTCGGTTTCGTTCTGCGACAAGGGCCTTCTTCCCGCCCTCGCCGAGCGGCTCGTCGTCGTCGCTGCCAGCTCCGGTGGCGCCTTCGGTTCCGGCCGGGTCGCCCGTGCCGGATCCTGTACCGCCGGTGGCGCCTTCGCTGCCGCCGGTACCGGGGTCTCCCACGCCGACGCCGACGCCGGCGCCGAGGATCAGGAGAAGGGTGTTCGTGTGCATGTGGTTCCTCCATCGCGGAGTGGACCGCGGCGCGTCGCGCGACCGCGGTTGGACTGTCCCCACAGATCAGTGGGGAAGTGGTGGGCATGAGAAAGGCCCCGGGAGCGGATGCTCTCGGGGCCTTTCTCGTGTGCGGCCGCTAACGACCGGTGCTATTCGCCTTGCGTGTGCTTCGCGCGGCGGGCGCGGATTTCCTGCTCCATGTCGGCAGCCATCGCCAGCCACAGTTCACGGTCCTCGGGGCTGAGCTTCTGCAGCGATCGCGAGGGGGTGGTGTTGTACTCGATACCGTCGATGATCTCGAAGCCTTCCGGCTCCTGACTGGGCATCCGGGGTCGCGAGTCGGTCACTGCACCCAGCTCCCCTCCACCTGCACGGTTCCGTACTTGTCCAAGGTCACCGAGTCTACGCGTACGCGCCCGGTCACGATGAACTCCTCGCTGTCGATCATCCGGCCGACCGGGGACAGTGCAATCCCATCCGGCTCGGCGATGTTCCACATCACCGGCGCGCAATTCGCGCGCCGCGCGTACTCGAGCGCTTCGGTGAGCTGCGGGGACGTTGCGGCGTAGCGCCAGGTCTCCACCTCGCCGACGGTGTACCGGGCCAGCGCCTCCTGCGGTGTGATCCCTTCGAACCGCAGGCCGCGGTACACCACACCGGACGCTTTGGACGGCGAGCGCGACCAGGAAAGCAGCCGGGCGGCCGTGGCGTGCAGGTCGGCGCGGTAGTCGTCGATCCCGTACTTGCTGCCGTAGCCCAGTTCGTTGACCCGCTCGGCCAGCGTGCCGGAGGTGAAGTCCATGCTGTCGAACGGATCTCGCCCGGCCGCCAGGTTCTCGGTGACCTGCACGACGTGCGTGCGATCGCGGCGGACGTACTGCAGGATCGCCGTCGCCCGATCATCCGGATCGCGGATGTAGCGCCAGTCGTTGTCGGCCTTGCTGTCGGTGCGGTGGCCGTCGCGCCTGTCCTGCCGCGTGCGGTACGCGTTGGCGCCGAGATCGTCGAGGGCACGACCGTGATCGGGGAAGTCGCCGGCCGCAGTCGGTGTCCGCGGGCCGCTGGGCCCGCCGGGGCCTCCCGGTCCGCCCGCCACCGCGGGGGTGAGCGGCTTCGGTGTCACCTTCACGGCACTGGCACGAGCCGCGATGCTCGGCGACATCGGACGATTGATCGCGACGTACCCGTTCATCTGCAGCAGCCGCAGCGCCTCCTCGCGAGACTCCGCGATCTCGTAGATCGCCTCCGGCATCAGCCTCGGCGTGGTGCGGGCATTACGCCCGCGGGCCCGGATCGCGCCCCCGGCGATACCGCGTTTGGTGACGCCCTCGGTCGTGGTCAGCAGCTCACGCCCGTACACGCTCGGCTGCGGCCGCCCGCCAGCGATGTCCATGCCGCGGCGAGCGTTGACGACCTGGCTGATATCGGCGCCATCGCGGATCGCCTGCGCCCCAGCGATCGTGAAGATCTTGTCCTGCTGCGGCACCGACAGTGAGTCGAAGTAGCCGCGCGGGTCGGTGCGCAGATCGTCCGCCGTGTCCTCCCGGGACGGGATGTGCCGACAGTCGCACTGCGGGTGCCGCCGAAACCCGGTGTTGTAGCGGTACCAGCGCCCGGCGAGCACCGCGCACCGCGCGCATGACGGCGGATTCACCATCCGCACGTACCCCACGCGATCCCGCGCTGCGATGGCCATCCCGGTCGCGGCGCGATCTGCGTCGGCGACCTGCACCTGAACCCGCTCGAGCAGCGCGTGCAGCCCGGGCCCGTTCCACGCCTGCGACGCTGCAACCGTGTTCGACTCGGACGACGCCGCGACAGCGGCCTTCGTCCGGATCACCGCTCCGTAGAGCAGCGAGCCGAGCGGGCGGCCGTCCGAGGCGACCCCGAACAGCGGTGTCGGGTCGATCTCCACGTCCGGGGAAACTGGTGTGCCCAGCTCCTCGAGCGTGGTGGCCACGTACTCGTCGGCGCCAGCCGCTGCGCGCCGTTGCCCAGCGGTCAGCAACCCGGTCAGCTGGTCGACGTGATCGTCGAACCACGAGTCGAAGTCGGCCGGCGCCCGCGTTCCCCAGATTGCTTGTGCAGCGGCAAGGACGACGCGAGTGACCTGCTGCTGTTCGCGGTAGTGATCAGCTGACGCCAGAGGCAAGGTCGACATCGCTCGCCCCCTCCATCGTCGGCTGCGGTTCGAGGGACCGCATCGCGCGTTCGACGACCGCGTGGTCGAGCTGGCGTTCGCTCTCGAGCTCGGCCATCCAGGAGTCGACCTTCGTTGGCGTGGCTCCCGGGATCATCTCGAACCCGGATCTGCGCGGGAACCCTGCGCTGATCAGCTTCACGATCGCGTCGACGATCTGCGCGAAGCTGCGCGCCTCGGTCTCCGCCCACACCACCTCGGAGGCGTAGTCGTCGCCGCCGGGTGCGCCGCGGGCGATGTTCGCCAGCCGCACCGTCGTCTCCAGCGCCTCGCCGGCTCCCAGCTTGAGGTCCCCGATCAGAGACTTCAGCGTCGATTCGGCGCCGGTGAGCGCATCGCCGGACAGGTTCGCCATCCGCGAGAGCAGGTACTGCGGCGGGATCTGTCCGGTCGCGAACAGGTTGGACAGGAACTCGGAGTACACCTCGATGTAGTTCTTGAGGTTGGACTCGGGAAGGTCGAAGACCTTCGTCGCGTCGCCAGGGAACACCAGCGCACGGTCGACACCGATGCGGCCCGGAGAGTTCAGCAGCGGGATCGGATGGCCGTTCTCGTCGAACACCACGTTGCCCGCGGGGTCCTTCTTGAGCAGCGGCTGACCGGCCTCGTCGCGGATCACCGGGTCGTAGCCGGTAAACACGCGCTGCCGGTACGCCGAGAACTGCATCGCCAGCAGGGTGTTGAACCGGATCGTGTTCAGCGCATCCTGCTGCGGTATCAGCGCGTCGAGCGAGGAGTGCGGAACACCATCGGCGTCGACGTTCGCATCGGACGCCACGAACGGCACCCGCCCCAGACCGTGCCTGCCCTCGCCCGCGGCTTCCCAGGTGCTCGTCCCGGCACCGCGTTGGGTGAACCGCATCCACGAGGTCGCGTCGTACACGTACGCGACGTGCAGCGGTCCGGTCGCGTACCCAGTGGGGAGCACCAGCTGACTCGCCGCCCGCTGGTCGTTGATCGCGACCTTCTTCACCGCGAACAGCGGCTCGAACGGGTTGTACGGGTCAGGTTCTATCCACACCCGCCGGCAGTTCTCCACAGTGATGATCGGCCGCGCCGGGTTCTTCCGATTCCGGGACACGCCCCAGATCCCGCGCCCGTGCACCATCATCTGCTGGAACACGATCGGCTGGCGGGCGTCGATCTGGTTGGGCTGGATGACGTTCTTCCACACGTCCAGGTCCACCTTGCCCGTGACACCGTCCCGGAATCCGGTGGCCTGCAGACGCTGGATGGGGGAATTCATCGCGATACCCATCCAGTTCGCGATCGCCTGCTCGCGCAGCGCCAGGTACTCCGCGTTCACTCCCTCCGGCGCGAACGGCAGATCCTGCTTGCCCTCGAGGTAGTTCTGGCGACGCTGCCACTGCGGCTCCTGCGCGAGCAGCTTCGCTTCGCCGACGCGCAGGTAGTGACGAGCAGTGTTGATGTCCACGCGGCCACCACCTTTCAGTTGAATCCGTACATCGCGGTCGAGATCTGACGGCGCGGCGACTCCGACTTCCAACCCTCGGCCCGGGCATCGCACGCTGCGGTGTGCGCGAGCACCGACGCCATCGAGGGGTCGATCTTGCGGTGCTGCTCACCACCCGGCTTCCCGAGCACGTACCGCTGATGGGTGTGCGCCACCTTGACCGCGTTACCCATGGCCGTCGCGGTCAGCGGACAGCCATCGTGTGTGATCGCCCGGGTGTGCAGATCCACCAGGAACCGCTCGAGCTCCTCATGCATCGGCTTGATCCGGTACGTCGGCCACTCGACGACCCGCTTCTCGCCGTACTTCGCGGCCCACTCACCGATCTCGGTGCGCCAGTCCGGCGGGTCGAAGTAGCCGCGGTGCACGTCCCACCGCGTGTAGATCTCGTCGATCGCGGCGTGCACCTCACCGCGGGGGATCTGACCGCCCCACTCCTCGGGCTTCCAGATCGTCGGCCGGTTGCTCGGCCCGTACCGCGGCGTGAACAGCCGTCCGGACCGGGTCTCGCACCGGATCGCCGTCCAGTCGTCGCTGTCCGAGCCGTCGAACCCGACACAGATCTGCGTGCCCCGGGCGGGATTCGGCAGCCACTTGACTTCAGGCGCGGGCATAGCAGCTGTCCCACAATCCGACCGGGAGCCACGCACCGAGACCGGAGACCTCGATGTTGCCGTAGAACCGTTTGGCCTGAGACGGGTCCTTCTGCATCAGTTCCTCGATCTCCGCCTCGAGTGCGTCGAGGTCGACCCAGGTGCACCCGTCGTAGACGTACCGCAGGATCCGCCGGCGCTCGCGCTTGTTCTCCCACGACAGGCCCGCCGGTGGGCGCCGCAAAAACTTGAACACGTCCTTTGCCGTGTTCTCGAAAGTCTGTTGCGCATCGGAGTTTTCGGACGGATCCCACATGTTCGTGGTGGCGATCGAGCGGCCCTGCATACCGGCCAGGCCGCGGCGCTGCGTGTCCGCGACCTTGATCATCTTGTTTTCCTTGGTGTACAGCCCGTTCTCGTCGTGCAGCGCGAACGTGATCGGGTTGCCCAGGCGCGAGTTCGCCGACGCGGTGACCACGTCGATGCGGCACTCGTCACCCGGCAGGCGGATGAAGCCTTCGCGGATCAGCATCTGCTCCGACAGTGGCCCGTTCCGGATCATCGTCTTGAGCGGGTCGTAGACGTTGTCGACCTGGTCTTCCGACGTCGCGGTCAGCTGGATCAGCGGCGACGGGTGCGGGATGCCCTTCGGCTCGCCGGCGTGGTACTCGTGCTCGAATCCACAGCCGCAGCCCCAGTCCGCGCACAGGTACGCCTCGCCGGCCTCGGCCCAGCCCGCGAAGAGGGATGGACCGACCGCCTCGACGCACACGATCGTCGCCGTCCACGGACCTTTGCCGCTCTTCTGCGGGCCGACAACCAGTGAGCGCCGGTTGACGAACGCGGTGCCTCGCAACGGCTTGTCGGGGTTCCACTTCGCGGTCTTCTTCACCCGGTAGTGCTGAGCGGTGCAGTAGAACTGCCAGTCCGCCGACACGAAAGGCTTGCCCTTGTCGAAACCTGTCGGGACCGAGCAATGTGCCTGGATCCACGGGTCCTGCAAGTGCGCCAGCGTGGGGAAGTCGACGAGGTACTCAGTCGGCATCGGGCACCGACGACAGACGGCGACCCGAGCTCGACTTGCGCACGTTCTTCCGCTTCGCCGACTGCGCTCTGGGTGTATCCGACGAGGCGGGGTCGTCGACGAGGTCCTCGGGGACGATCACCCAGCCGTTCTCCCTCAGCCCGGCGGGGGTGAGGCCGATCTGATCGGCGAGGCGCACCGCGGCGGCGGCCGTCGCGGCCGGCGCGTCCGGAGCTTCCATCTTCACCGACCACCGCGTCCACAGCGCGATCGTCCGCCACCGCCAGGACTCCCGAATCCACTGCGACGCCTGCGGCGTCCGCCATGCCTGCTCCCACACCTCGACCTCGCGGTCCGTGGGGTCGGCGAGTGGGAACGTCGGGATTGCACCCTGGTACCCGTGCACGTCGAGCTGTCGGGCCTTCAGGTTCCGCGTATCCGAGCGCCCGGACAGCGGGTCCGCGTGCGGGCCGCTGCGATTCCGGGCACCACCGTGTGTAGTCATCGTCATCTCCTCCAGCGGCATCGCGCCGCGCTCGGGAAGTGGGGCCGGCATCGCGCCGGGTACCCGGAATGGGGGTTCGACCCCGCCCGGTTTCACGCTCCGAACTCCACCTCGCGAGCGGTGGCGGTGTTATTCCCTGGGCGGGGTCGAAGATTCAGTGGCAGTGGCCGAGGAACATCCGGATGAGTGCGGCCAGGAGCCACAGTGCGCCGATCACGCAGACCTCCGATCTGCCGATTTCGGAGTCACCTTCGACATCAGCGCTCGACTGAACTCGACTCGGCGTTTATCTCGGCGAGAACGCGCCGACCGAGCCGGGCGGTCACCTCGGGCGGGAAGTACCGGTCATGCGGGTCCAGCCTCACCATCACGCGGTCGTGTGTCGGGGCCCGCACGATCCCACCATTTTCGAACTGCATGGCGGCACTCCTCTCGGCTGAACTTCCTGCGCGCCGATGCCATATCGGCAGGTCGCGGAACGTTTTGAACCCTCCGCACCATTCAGAGCCCTCCCCCGCGGGCAGGCGCGCGCACCCCGTTTGGGGGTACCCCCCAGGGGGTGGGCTCGGCGCGTCCGGGGCGTTCGAACGCCCGTTCGAATCAGGCGCGGCGGCGGGCGGCGGTGGCCCGGTTGCAGGCCTCGTGCTCGGGGCCGGCGTACCGGCGTCGGTCCTCGTCTCGGTGTCCGAGGTCCCATGGCGAGCCGGTCGCGATCGGGCGGTGGCAGCGGGCGCAGCGGACGCGGCCCGCCTCGACCGCTGGACGCCAGCGCTCGCGCAGCTGCTGGTGGGTGTGGCCGTAGCCTCGCTCGGTCGTGGTGCCGCGGACCCTCTCGTGCTGCCGTCGGTGCTCGAGGCACATCCGCTCGGGCTGCAGTCGCGGGCAGCCATGCTGGGCGCACACTCGCATCGGCGCTCTCGGCATCGCTCACCTCCGACCCGTGAAACGACTTCGATCCGCCTGCCTGAGGGCATGACGGATCGACGAAGGACAGTATGCCTGTGGATAACTTCCGAATCAAGTCATCCTGCGACGGGAGTGTCGTCGTCGCGATCGTTGAGATCATCGACCCCGCTGTCAGCCGAGACCCCAAGCTGTCGGAGCACGCGGTCAACCTGGTCGGAGTCGGCCTGCACTTCGGCGCTCACGTTGAGTCGGCGCTGCTTCAGTGCGTGGAAGTTCCCGATCTCCTTCTTGATCGCGTCTAGGCTCTTTGCCGCATCGTGGATTGTCTTGACGTTCACCCAGGTCCGCTGCATCGTCTTGAAGTCGAGAACAGCTGGAGTCGAGCGGAGTTCCCCCTTTTCGTTACGGAAGGTCACGACGCCTTCGTGACTCTCGGAAAGGTCCGACTTCACCCGGCTCAGTCCCGAGTCCCAGAACGTGCGCCACTCCTGGCCCGGGGCGAGGTAGGCGATCGGATCTGGAATCGCGAGGGCTTTTGCCGGCCCGCCGCCCTCTGGCGCTACCTGCGGCTTTGGAGTCAGGCTCAGTCGAACAGCTGATGCGCCGGTCTGCCCAAAGTTCTTGATGACGAGATCGATCAGCTGGGCCGACGCGGCGCTCGGCTCGATGTACGCGACAACGTACGGCTGCGCGACCTCGTCGGCCAGGTCGCGGGCTTGTCTACGTGCGTGCGATGCCTCCGACAACTGGCCTTTTGCGTAGACCAATGCGATCAACGCGATGAGTGCAGTCACGATTGCTCCGGCACCCGACAGCCAGTCGGTGACCTTTGGCGCCTCTGCAGCGAGTATCAAGTTCTGTTCGTCCTCTCCTGATCGCAATGCCGATCAACCATCGCGCACTGGCAGTAGGTGTTACGCGCCGAGGGGTACATCCGCCTCATCCAACTCGAGCGGCACCCGCAGCTGGGTTGCGAGCCAGTCCCATTCGCGGCGCGCCCAGGCTGGGTGTCCGTCGTGGCGCATCCCGCACGCGGACCGGGGCGGGTTGCAGTCGACGCCGAGGCACACGATCAGCGGTTCGTCGTCCTCGTCGTCGGTGACGGGGTAGTGGATCTGCAGTGTGCGGATGCCGGGCCCGGATGCGGTGAAGCCGTTGCACCACGGGCAGATGCCGTTGAGCGCCTGGCCGTCGCGAACGTCGCCGAGCAGCCTGGCGGTGCGGTGGACGAGCGGCTGCAGTTGGCCGGTGATCCACGGGACCGTACGGTCGTCGAGTTCGTGCGCGTACCGCAGCCAGCCGGGGATGAGGTCGAGCCAGGGCCGGGGGTCGTGGCTCGCGGGGTTCGGGGGGAGCGCCTGGTCGGGCGGCGCCGCGACGACGGTGATGACGGTGCGGGCCATGTCGTCGGCGGAGGTGGCGATAGAGGCGAGCAGGTCCAGCACGCTGACGTCGGCCGGCGCCGGACGGGGGATTCCCTTCGGGCCCATCCGCTCGAGATCCTGCTCGGTGAGGACGCCTGTGCGCCGGGGTGTCTCGGCCCAAGGACGCGGCGGTCCTGGGATGCGGAGTTCGATGAGGTGGGGCCAGGCTTCGGTGAGGTAGGTCAGGTCGTCTCGGATGCGGGAGAGCTGCAGGGCAGGGGTGAGCATGCGGGCTCCTTCGAGCGGGATGTCCTGCGGTGGGCGTGTGTTCACGTGCGGGGTCGGCGGCGGCGTCCTCTGCGGCTGCGTGGGGTGTCGCGGTCACGTTGGGTGCCAGGTGGGTTCGGGTTACCGACCCGACCCGACCCGTCCCGCCCCGGCCCGGCACTTCCAGAAGCCGGAGACTGGGCTTCTGCTGGATCTGCTGTATCCGGCAGGTCGGGTGTTTGCGCAGGTGGTGGGGTGTATTTTGGTGCGCGTTCCCGGGCTGGTTGCTCGGTCGCTGCGGTGGCGCGTTCCCCGGCGGGCTGCTGGGTCGCTGCGGTGGTGCGCGTTCCCCGACTGGTGGTCGGGTCGCTGTGGGTGTTGTGGTGCGCGTTCCCCGGCTGGGTGTCGGGTCGCTGCGGTGCGCGTTCCCCAGCTGGCGGCTGGGTCGCTGCGGGAGTGGGGTCGGTCGGCTGGGTGCCGGCCGCGGCTCGGTACTGCTCGACGATCGCCTTGCGGTCGTCGGGGACTGTGCCGCGCGGGATGGCGCGGCCGCGGCGGGTGGTGATGGTGTACCCGTTGGCGCGGGCCCAGTCGTGCTGGGCGATCCAGTCGCGGGTCTTGGGGGAGAAGTAGGGCTTCGATGGCGCGGGTAGCGGCGGGTAGCGGCGGTCGGCGGTCGGGTCGTTGGAGCGGCCCGCGTTGCAGCCCTGGCAGGCGACGACCATGGTTTCGACTGTCGCGGCCTTTCCTGGGTTCCGGTGGTCGTAGGTGCCGCGCAGGCGGCCCTTGCGGGCAGTCCAGTCGACGACCTGCCCGCAGTACCGGCAGGCATCACCGTCGCGCAGGCGGACCGGGACGATCAGTTCGTGGTTCGAGTTGTCCGTTTTGCGCTGGCGCTCCCACTCGATCTCCTCGCGGCTGCGCATGTGCAGAAACTCGGGATCGTCGGTGATCTTCCACTGGCGAATACCCCCGACTGTGACCTCTTCCATCAGGCCGGCGCGCACGCAGATGTCGAGCAGGAGCGGCTCGGCGCCGTGCCCGACCGATGCGGCGACGCCGTAGGTGACGAGGTAGTCGGAGGTGTGCTGTGCGGCCAGTGTGGCGCAGAGGGAGACGAACCCGAATGCGGCGATGCGGGTCATCGCGTCGACGTCCTCGAGTTCGAACAGGGCGAGGTAGCGGGGATGGGTGGCGGCGGTGTCACCGGTCCGGAGCCACGGCATCAGCAGGCCCGTGCGTGCGGGTCAAGGTCGTTCGGGTGGTGCATGTGGCCTCCGGGCAGGTGCGCGGTGATCTGGTGCGTGGGATCGCGTGTCGGGTCCGGTTAGCGATGCTCCTGCGACGCGGCGCGCATGACAGCGCGTGTGGCACAGGGGAAGACGACGCCACACGCCTTGCAGTAGCCGTCCACATCGGCGTGCAGTCGGTTGACCGCGACGAGCTGGACGGCCATCCGCTTCATCTTCCGCGTCTTGCGGTACTCCGGGGTCGCCATCACGACTTCTCGAATCGTGCGGTGAAGGAGTCGTGCTCGAGGACGTACAGGCCGTTGGGCCCGCGGACGAGCCATTCTCCGAGTGCAACGGTGAAGTCGCGGCCGTCGACGTGGAAGGTGGCGTGCTCGAACTTGGTGACCTGGGTGGCGTTCCGGTAGACGCGGTTGACGGTGCACCCGAGCCACTGGGCGATCGTTGTTGCTTCGGAGGGGGTTTCGAGCCTGATCGCGGTGACCTTGATGGGCCTGGTGATGAACCTGGTCAGTTCCGACATGTGTTCTCTCCCTACTGGTGTGACTGGGTCGTGGCGCGGTCGCGTTCGACCGTGCGGATGCTGACGCCGAGCCGGTCGGCGATCTGTGGCGCGCTGAGGCCGGCGCGGGTGAGATCGGCGACGCGGCGGCGGCGTTCGAGGACGTCCTCGGTGACGGCGGCCTGGAAGCGTTCCCCGGCGGGGCGTTTCAGTGCCTGCGGAGCGCGGCGGGGGTCGTCGATATCGACGCCTTCCCATTCGAGCGGGGGGAGGTAGCCGAGGGTGGCGACCTTCGCGATCGTCGCCATCGATGGGCCGGGGGTTCCGGACAGTTCCTCGTAGACGTCGCGGATGGCGGCCCACTTGCGGTATGCGATGTGGCGGCGGTCGGTGAGCCCGCGGATGTCGCGGTGCGCGATGCCGACGCGGTCGGCGATGGTGGCGGCGGGCCAGCCGAGGGCCTGCAGGGCGTGCACGCGGCGGACGGCGCCGATCGGGAGGACGAACTGCTGCCGGGGGTGCGGGATGTGGTTGGCGCGCATGATCGCGGCGGCGACCCGGGGCCGGGTGTGGGTGGTGCGGCCGTCGCGGATGTCGCGGACGGTGGTGGCGGTCAGACCGATCTGCCAGGCGACCATCGCGGCGGAGACGCCGATCTTGTTGAGTTCGCGGAGGTGCTTGCGAACCGGGACGGCCGATACCAGTGAGGGCACGCCGGCGCGGGCGAGGGTGATCCGTCGGTGCTCGGCGTCCTTGCGGTTGCGGGCTGGGGTGTGCGTAGTGCGCGCGTAGGTGCTGGCGGTCATCGCAGGCTCTGCTCGTCGAGTTTGGCGCCGCGGGACTTGTTGTAGAGGCGGACCAGGACGAGGGCGACCAATGCGGCGACGGAACCGGTTTCGAACTCGCGGAGGGACTGGGCCTGCGCCTTGACCTGCCTGGGGGCGAGGTCTTCCATCGCGTCGGCGAGTCGGCCGGTGTTGAAGGTGGCGTTGACGTTGTAGGTGTCGAGCAGGATCGAAACGCCGCGGACGATCGAGGCTTCGAGCGCGTCCTGCTGTTTCCCCCAGGTGTCGACGATCAGGGAGAGGGTGTCGGCGAGGAGTTTCTGGTCGCCGGCGGCGAGGATTTGCTCGAGCGCGGACGGGCAGCGAAGGTGTCCCTCGCCGGTGCGTTCGGACACCTGTAGCCCGAACCCGGAGGCGATCCGTTCGATGGTTTCGACGTCGCGGTCGCCGGAGGCGCGGCGGGCCTTCCACCGATCCCACGTGGTCAGGGCGCGGGTCTTGCGGTCGATGTCATCGAACAGTTTCGCCTCCTCGACGACGGTGAGGCCGGTGTGGACGTTGGCAACGAGGTGCATGGTGGGGTCGACGATCAGCGCTGCAGCGGCGCGGTGCTGGCCGTTGACGATCGCGTACCGCGGGTGGGTGGTATCGCCGCGGTCGGAGACGTCGAGGACGCCAACGAGGCGGGGATCCCACTGCGCGGCCATCTTCTTCGCGCGGCGAAGGTCGCAGTCGCGTTGGTAGGTGGGGTCGACGAACAGGTCGACGACGGCGATCGCCTGCACGTAGGTCTCAGGGGCCGCAGTGGTGGTCATCGGGTTCCCTTCCGTGGCGTGGTGCGCCACTGGTCGGCATCGGGGCAGTCGACGTGGTGGCTGAGGTAGAGGTCGACGCCGGCGGCGCGCATCGCGCGGGCCTGGCGGGGTGGGACGACACCGGCGTGCAGGACCGTGCCGGCTTTCTGGATGGCGACGTTCCCGGCGTTCGAGGGGCGGGCGTTGACGGGCATCAGGTTGCCGTCGCGGGTTGTGGTCCAGACGATCTCGGCGCGGCAGGACCGGCAGGGCTCGGTGCGGTCGCCGAGGTCGAGGGCCGTCATGCTGCGGTCTCGTTCAGTCGGTCGTACCAGCGCTTGACCCAGCGGGCGTCACCGAGGGCTGTGTGCCGGTCCACATCGCTGGGTGGGTTGACTCCGCAGGCCCTGGAGAGGTCGTCGGATCGCCACGGTGGCGCCACCTTCCTGTCCTCGAGGCGGAGCGGGAACCCGAGTGCTGTCGCTTCGCGTTCGCGGCCGGCGATCCAGCCCGCGGCGAGGGTTTCGACGTCGACGAGCTGGTAGTGCCACGCCGGGCAGAGCTTGTGGCGGCGGAGCATCGCGGCCAGGACCTCAGTGTCGAAGTTCGGGACGGCGCCGACGATGATCGCGCCTGCAGTCGTGATGTACACGAGTTCGGCGGCCTCTTTCTCGGTCACGATCTCGATGTTGCTGTCGGCGCCGATCGGGTTGTGGCCGACGTACCGTTCGAAGAACCCGCCGATCTGCAGGCCCTTGAGTTCGGCGGTGGTGAGGTCGATGTCGATGACCTGGATCAGCTGCTCGATCTCGATGCCGTTGGTGTCGCGGCGGATCATCGCGATCTCCCACGGGCGCCGATCGTGGTGCAAGCCGGTGGTTTCGGTGTCGAGGAACACGATTGGCCGGGCATCGGTGTCGGTCATGCGGACACTCCGGCGGCGCGGGCGGTGCGGCACGGGTGCTGTTGGCCGCACTCGTGGCAGAGGCCGCAGCGGTTGCGGCATTGGCCGTGGAGGTCGAGGACGCGGCCGAGTGCGCGGGCGGTGGTGGCGGAGTGTGCGATCTGCTCGGCTGAGTTCTCGGGTGGGGTGGAGGGCTGGGGCATGACCTTCTCCTGTCGGTGGTTACGGGCGGTGGGGGCCGAGGAAGACGTGGACGGGGCGACTGGGGCCGTCGACGGTCGCGATGTACTTGCCGCGGGCCGGGAGGAATCCGGTGTCGTCGGGGACGACGTGCACAGCGATGGTCATCGGGATCGTCGCGGTGACGCCGTGGATAACGACCAACTGCAGAACACCGGTGTCGGTGCAGCGGCGGGCGCTCACGACGTCGGAGCCGAGCGGGACCCGGATCGATTGCCCTTCGGGCAGCTCGTCGTAGACGGAGACGGTGCGGATCGTCTTCTTCACGCGGTGGTCTCCTGGCTGGTCGGTGCGGGGAGTCGTCGGGTCCAGGCGTCGCGCCAGGCGGCGATCTTCTCGTCGGCGTCCTTGTCCCGAGGGATGGGCATGATCGCGCCGAGGAACGACTCACCGCAGCGGATGAGCAGACCCCTCGAGGTGGTTGTCGCTTCGACGTGCACCGGTTCCTTGTACGAGGTCGAGGCGACTTTGAAGCGGGCGAGGTACACGCCGGCGAACGCGACGTTCTCGAGCAGTGCGGGGTGTCCGCTGTGGATCTTGGCGATCAGCTGTTCGATCACGGGGAACGCGTCGTCGGAGTCGAATCGGGGCAGCGTCAGGGCGCGGCCGTCGATCAGGCCGGACGAGTCGGTGATGGTGACATGCTCGGGGGTGGAGTCGATGCGCAGCAGGAACTCAGGCTCGTCGCCAACGTCTTTGCCTCCCTTGAGGACCGACAGGATCTGTTTCGCGTCGTCGACGTGAAGGTCGATGACCTCCACCCACGGCAGGTCGGTTTCTTCGCGGTCGGAGGTGTTCAGGTGCGCGACGACGGACACGATGGACAGCCCGGCGGTGAACCGGTCGGTCGCGGTGATGGTGACGTTCTCGGGTCCTATGTCGATGCGTACCCGGCACAGCGAGGGGAGCTTGTCGCTGGTGCACGCGTGGATCAGCACTGAAGCGAGTCCGGCTCGGAAGTCGTTGGTACCGACAAGGATCGATGCCATCTAGCAGTCCTCCAAGGGTGGGAGTGGGAGTTCGTACTGGCCGGGTGTGGCGGGCTGCCCTATGGGCGGGTCGACCCAGCGGTGGATCTGGTTGCGACGGTCCGGGGAGAGGGAGTGCCACCAGTCGTCGGCGCTCGCGCACGGTTGGGTGGTCACCAGAGCGTCAGTTCTTCTGCCGCCGTGGGTACGTCGGTGTGGGCGATGATCCGGGCCGCGAGTGCGGCCTCGACGTCCCTTTCTGCCTTACGGTTTCGGCGGGCTTCGGCACGCAGCTCGGTGGGCAGGGATTCGACCCATCGGGTGATCTGGGCCCAGGTGACCGTCGCGGCGTGTGCTGGGTCGTCGCGCTTCCGATCCCGTAGGTAGTCGCCGCTCGAAGTGATGGCGATGCCCCACGGGTAGGTCGACCGCCATGTGCCGGCGGGCCAGTCGCCCAGGACGGACCCGAATCCTTGGCCTTCGCGGATGTGCTTGCACCAGTACTCCGGCATGTCGGCGAGGGCGAGGATCTTCCAGGCATCCAGTTCGGCGAGCAGGCGACGCTGGTCGTCGGTGATCACAGCCGCATGGCAGGTGGCGCTCAACGGGTTCTCCTCGCAGCGGGGCGTGATCGACCGAGGTCGAGGGTCAGGTGGGCTGGCTTCGGGTTGTGGGGGCGGAAGGCGTTGCAGGAGTCGCGGTGCCGGATCCACAGCAGCTCGCCGTCTGCGATCGCTGTGTGCAGCGCAGCACCGGTGAGGATCTCGCCGTAGATCGTGGGGCGAGCGGTGGGGCCGTTCTCGTGGACCGGGTGGCGACGGACGGTGCCGAGGCCGGGATCCGGGGACGGGTCGAGTGGCATCCAGGAGTCGTGGGTCATGGACTTCGCCCAGACGATCTGCTGCTGGCAGTGCCGGCACCGCGACTCGCGCATCAGTGGGCCGCCGACACCGGTGCGCGTCGGGCGAGCTTCGCGGCCTCGCAGGCGCCGCAGAGCCCTGTGAGGACGGTGTGCGGGTTCAGCCCGACGTACCGGCCGCAGACGATGCACTCGACTGTTGCGGGGTGCGCGGCCGGGACGTGGCGGTAGCGGCGGGGGCTCATTCGGCGCTCCGTGGCGCGGGGGTGGCAGCGTCGACGAGGGGGAGCAGGCGCCGCTCGAGTGCCTCGATGGATTCGGTGAGGTCGTCGGCGGCCTGGCTGACGCAGAGCAGCCCGGCGTACAGCATTCCGTTGCCGTCGAGGTGCTCGAGGTTCCGGAGCGTGGCGACGAGCTGGTCGGCCCGGCGGATCGCCTGGTTGATGACGGCCCGGTTGCGGTTGCTCGCGTCGACAGCAGCGGACATCGTCTCGGTGTCCTTGCGCTGCTCGGGCGTGAGCCGGACCTGCGGGTCGAGGAGTCGGCGAAGGGACCGGGCCGCGGCGACCGCGCTCTCGTACGAGTCGGCCGGGGCCTGGGTGGGGGTGTCAGGTTGGGTGCTCACATCGCACCGCCCGAGACGATGCGGCCGGCGGGAAGGTCGAAGGGGTGCGCGCTGGCGAACTCGGCGCGCTTCGCGGCGATCGTCTCGCACCATTCGCGGGCACGGCGGGCGATGTCATCGAGGACGACGTAGCCGACGACATCGACGGCGGTCATGTCGGTCGTGTTGCGCCGCACGGGGCCAGGAGACTGCGACGTTCCTGGTGTACGGCGTACAACGCTGGGCGCACGTAGGCTCTGGATGCTCATCTGGGGTGCTCTCTTCCTGGTGAGTGGACGGGCCACACGTGCAAGGTGTGGCCCGTCATTCCCTTTTCGGGGGGCTGGGGTGGCCCCCGCGCGCCGTAGCTACGAAGCCGTCGCAGCGGGGGCCGCTCCTTCCCTCGCTGCGACAGCGGCGCCGTGAGCAGCGAGGGAAGTGGGTGTCGCCCACCTGCGCCGGGGGGTGGAGCGCAGGCAGTCGACGGTCTCAGGGGCGCAAGTCGGGGCAGTACGCCGCGGTTGCGGCACCGGTGAAGTACCCGGCCCGTGAGGGCAGCCACCCGGCGACGCCGGCCGCTGCGCGGTACGCGCCGAACTCGGCGCCATCGGAGCGCAGCAGGCACACCGCCAGCGCCGTGGAGACCGCGGTGTGGGGGGATAGATATTCGATGCCCTCGTGGTCGAGCGCGCCGAGGAAAAGTTCGTCCCGTGCAGTGAGGTCGTCCCACGTCATCGTCGGGAGCGTGAACTGTGTTGCCGGCGCCGCGAGCACCGGGGCACTGCAGCTCGTCGCGGTGAGTGCTCCCAGCGCGGCCACGACAGCCGCGATCCGGGTTGCCGAATGCCTTCGAGTCAGGTTCATCGGGAGCCTCCTGGGTGTCGGGTTGGGGAGTCACGCCGCGCGCGAAGCGGCGAGTAGATCGGTCACGGGAACCTCGAAGATTTCCGCTAGTCGGAGCAGCTCGTCGACCGTGAATGGGGACTCTCCGGAGAGGCGCCGTGACATCGACGATTGAGAGATCCCGAGTCGACTCGCCAGGGCGGACTGGGAGATCCTGCGGCGTGCCATCAGCGCCCGTACCTCTTCGCCGATCCCGCCTTGGTGGGTTGTTTGACTCACGAGAGAAACTGTTACCCATGTGTGGGTAAGTGTCAAGAACATTTGCCCACACGCGGGTAATTTCTTCGTCAGTCGGGCGCGGCTATGCGCTTACGGGTAGACGTACCCGCTGGGTGCATATATCGTCTTCCGCATGACCACGGTTGTAGAAATGCCGGACCGCACAACGGTCCGAGGGCGAGTGGCGATGGAGGTGCGCGCCCAGATGGGGCGCGTGCGAATCAGCGCGAACCGACTGGCGTCTCTCGTGGGAATGTCCCAGTCGACGATGAGTCGGAGACTTGCGGCCAAGGCGCCGAAGGATGCCTTCACGGTCGAGGAGCTCGAGCACGTCGCGGCGGCGCTGCACACGTCAGTGGAGGCGTTCTTCGGAATTGAGAACCCCCGCCAGGATGGACCTGACGGGGGAGTTGGTGCCCCCTCTCGGGCTCGAACCGAGGACCTGCGGATTAAAAGTCCGTAGCTCTACCAACTGAGCTAAAGGGGCAGTGCTGCTGAAGTCTAGTGCGCGCGTAGTGAACGCGAGAACAGCACCCCCGCCAGCAGGACCGCACCGATGGCCGCGATGGCCGCCCCGGTGCGGTGCAGGCCCGGGTCGGTGGCGCCGCCGTACATCGTGACCTCGATGACGACCGCGGCCAGGTTGGCGCCGACGTACTGGACCGTCCGGTACATCCCGATGGCCGTTCCGACGTCCCGGACACCGGTCGCGGCGTTGACCAGGTTCTGGTTTCCCATGTTGTTGAAGCCGTTGGGGATGCCGACGATCGCGGCGACGACCAGCATCAGCCACACCGGGGAGTTCGAGTCCTCGACCAGCGCGAGCAGCAGCCCGCCGGCCAGCAGCCCGGTCGTGCCGACGAGCAGCGTGCGGCGGGCGCCGTACCGGCCGTAGACGCGCGAGGCGGTCATCGTCGCGAACACCCCGACCCCGGCGACGGGCAGCATCATCAACCCGGCCTCGGCCGGCGAAAGCCCGCGGCCGCCCTGTAGCCACTGCGGCAGCCCGAAGAAGACGCAGTAGAACGCGGTGTAGGTGACCAGTGTGCGGGCGAGGGTGGCGCTGAGCACGCCGTTGGACGCCAGCGCCCGCACGTCGATGAACGGTGCCGCGCAGTGCGCCTCCCAGCCGACGAACGCCACCCACGCGATGGCCGACACGCCCGCGGTCCACCACCGCGGGGTCGTTGTCAGCGACAGCAGGAACAGCATCAGCGTCGACGTGCCGATCACGAACAGAACCGTCCCGGCCGGGTCGAGCGACCGCAGGACCTCGGCGGCACCGTGGCCGGCCCGGCGCGGGCCGTCGGGTGGAGCGACGGTGAGTACCCAGATCGCGCTGATCGCGACGACCGGAAGGTTGACCCACATGATCGACTGCCAGCCGAACGCCCCGACGAGCAGACCGCCGAGCGTCGGCCCGAGCGCCACCACGACCTGCGCGCAGGCCGCGAGCGTGGCGATGGCCGTCCGAGGCGCGGCGCCGTGCCGGTCGGCGTACTCGCGGACGATCGTCATGGCGGTCGGGTACTGGGTGGCGGTCCCGAGTCCGAGCAGCACCCGGGCGGCGATCAGCCAGCCCAGGCTCGGTGCAAGCGCCCCTGCGATGGCGCCGATCGCGATCAGTGCCAGGCCGGCGAGGTAGACGCGCCGCGCACCGAACAGGGCGCCGAGGCGGCCGGCGGTCGGTGCGGCGACGGCGGTCGCGATGTACAGCGCGGAGATCACCCACGCGGTGCCCGCCGTGGAGCCGAAGTGTGCGCCGATCCCGACGATCGCGACGGCGATCATCGACGAGTTCAGCGGTTGCAGAATGGTGCCGGACCCGAGACCGATGCTCAGCCGGCGGGGGACCGCGCGCTCGCGGACGTCGACGGTCGAGGTCACGAGCGTTGCTCTCCCAGTCTGCCCAGGATCCGGCCCGCGATGTACAGCAGTTCCCGCTCGGCTTCGGTGCAGTCCGCTTCCAGGGCGTCCGCGAGCCAGCGGGTGCGGCGCTCGCGGTCCGCGGCAAGGACTGCCCGGCCGTGGTCGGTGAGGCTGATCAGGCTGGCGCGCGCGTCGGTGGGGTCGGAACGGCGTGCGATCGCGCCGGCGTCCTCCAGCAGTGTCACGGTCCGCGAGATCGACTGTGGGGTGACCTGTTCGTGCGCGGCGAGGGTGGACGCCGTCATCGGTCCGCCGCGTTCGAGGTGCCCGAGGGCTTGCAGCTGGGACGGCGTGAGCATGTGCTCGGCGCGTTGCGCGCGGAGTCGGCGGAAGAAGGTGGCGATGTTCTCGCGGAGTTCGATCGCCGCGTCTCCGGTGTCGGTCATCGATCGCCTCGGTCCGTGTTGGTGTGTCCAGATCAATTCAGGTTAGCTGAATTGTTCCGAGCCAAATTCTGCCGATTTTCTGGACTGTATCGAAAGAAGTAGAAAGCAAGACTGAGTATATGCGTCGCGGGCTCGGATCGGTTCCGCCGGCACCCCGCGGGCACGGGCGAAGATGGGGTGGATCGACGATGCGGAGGGCCGATGGAGTCAACTGGGGTGCAGGTGTCGTGCGGGATTCGCAACCGTCTGTACGTCGACGGAGTGCTGTCGGGCACCGATCTGCCGCTGGACGAACTCGCCGCGCATCGCGCCGACGAGAACGCGCTGATCTGGGTGGACCTGCTCGCGCCGTCGGTTGCGGACATCGTCGCGCTGTCGCCGCTGGTCGGTGGTGAGGTCGAGTTGCATCCGCTCGCTGTCGAGGGCGCGATCTCGGGCAGGCAGCGGCCGCGGCTGGTCCGGTTTCGCGACCACAGCCTGCTGCACACCCGCGCGGTGCACTTCGACGCGACGACCGACCGCCTCACAGGCACCGACATCTCGGTCTTCATCCTGACTCGGGCTCTGATCACGATCCGCGGCGACGATCGGTTCTCGCTCGACCCGATCCTCGCCGACTGGGACGACAACCCGGACCTGACGACATACGGCGTGGGGTTCCTGCTGCACAGCGTGCTCGACAATCTGGTCGACGGCTATTTCGAGGCGATCGACGCCCTCGACGACCGGATCCAGTTACTGGAGGACGAACTGCTGCTCGGCTCGGGGCGGAAGAACGCCGTGCAGTTGCGGAGCTTCGTGTTGCGCAAGGCGGTGGCCCAGCTCGGCCGGGCGGTGCTGCCGATGAACGAGGCGTTCAGTGCCCTGTTGCGGCAGGGGGTCCACGTGCTGGACGGCAGTCTGGTGCCGTACTACCAGGACGTCTACGACCACACCCTGCGGGCGACCGAGCGGATCGACGGCTTGCGCGACACGATCGAGTCGATTCTCGCGACTCATCTTGCCATGCAAGGAAATTCGCTCAACGAGATCATGAAGAGGTTGACGGCCTGGGCGGCGATCATCGCGATTCCGACCGGCGTCACCGGCTACTTCGGGCAGAACATCCCGTTCCCCGGGTACGGCGAGCCGTCGGGCTTCTGGTTCAGCGTCGCGCTGCTTTTGGGATTGGGGCTCGGCCTGTGGTGGAACTTCCGGCGGAGGGGCTGGTTGTGACCGCCTCGGTGGTTGGGTAACTCGGGTGCGCACCCCCCTCCGGCGCACCCGAGTCACTCAAAGCGTACCACTCGGTGTGTTATCGCTCGGCCAACCCTACTGGCCGGTAAGGAGCATACCTGTTCGACCCCCGTGCGGCGATGTGTCCAATCCGCCGTGCCCGGGGTTAGTGTTGTTCGAGGTCTTCTGTGGCCTGTCGGGGCGCACTACACGACTTGCAGGTTTCGGAGGCGAGACAAGCTCACATGGCACGTCAACAGGAACGCGCGCGACGGACCCGCGCAGCGATTGTCGAGGCCGCGGCGGTCGAATTCGCTCGGCGCGGCTATGCGGCGGCATCGGTGAACACCATCCTCGAGGGCTCACACGCGACCAAGGGCGCGATGTACTTCCACTTCGAGTCGAAGGAGGATCTCGCGCGGGCGGTGTTGACCGCTGCGCTCGAGAAGTACACCGAGTCCACCGACCGCTGGAGGAGGGTCGACGCGGATCCCTTCCAGGTGCTGCGCGCGATCATCGTCGAGCTGGCCGATCGATTCGCCGCGGAGGTGATCGTCCAGGCCGAATTCCGGCTGATCATCGAGCCGGAGTTCTACTCCGACGTGCGTGCCGGAGGCAGCCAGGTGTGGGGGCACACCGCGCACGAGCTGGTGTTGCGGGCTCAGCGGGAGGGGCACCTGCGGCCGGGTGCCGACCCGGTCGTGTTCTCGCGTGTGCTCGGGGCCTGCCTGGCCGGCCAGCGCTACATGCTCGACATGTCCACCGACAGCACCGGCCTGCGGGAGCGGTTCGAGGAGGCGTTCGAGGTGCTGCTGCAGGCCATGGCGTCCGAGGAGTGGCTGGAGAACTGGCGTCGCGAAGGCTGGCAGGACCTCACCCCGCTGGCCGAGGCGGCTGCCGAGAGTGTCGAAAACGAGCCGAAAACCGGCGATGACCAGCCGATTTGAGTTCTGCGAAAGATGTGTCCTAAGCTATGCGAGCTCCCAACGGAACAGCCGTTGAGGGTACTTGCCGGAGAGATTCGGCGGGCCCCCTTCGTCTAGCGGCCTAGGACGCCGCCCTTTCAAGGCGGTAGCGCGGGTTCGAATCCCGTAGGGGGTACGGATTTTGGAAGTAGCGGGTTCGCCTGCTAGGTTTCAAACCGAGCAAGACCGAGAGCCACAAGCCAGTGGTTCTCAAGAAAAAAGAGGTACAGCAAGGCCCTGTGGCGCAGTTGGTTAGCGCGCCGCCCTGTCACGGCGGAGGTCGCGGGTTCGAGTCCCGTCAGGGTCGCTTCACAAGCGATGGCATTCGGTTCGGGTGCCGCCCGGCCAGGTAGCTCAGTTGGTACGAGCGTCCGCCTGAAAAGCGGAAGGTCGCCGGTTCGATCCCGGCCCTGGCCACGAGGTCATGAAAACGGCCACCAGGTCATGAAACTCCCAACTCGTTTCGAGTTGGGAGTTTTCTGCATTTCGGGGTTCCGCCGCACCCATCGGTTTATGCGCATAGAAGTCTTTGACAATGATTTTCATGAGCGGCGAAGCTGTTGGCATGACGAAGACACTCCACACCCTCGCCTCGGTGACGGTGCTCACAGCCGTGTTGTCGGGATGCTCCGCCGCCGCCGACGAATCCGGACCCGTGTCGGCCACCGCCACGTCGGCACCCGCCGAGCAGCCCTCGCCGCAGCCGCGACTGGCACTTTCCTACGAGGGCGGGGTGATGGTGGTCGACGCGACCACCCTGCGGGTCGTCGACACCCTGCCCGTCGACGGGTTCACCCGCCTCAATCCCGCCGGAGACGGCCGGCACGTGCTGGTCACGGCCGGGTCGCAGTTCCGGGTGCTCGACACCGGAACCTGGTCCCAGACGCACGGTGACCACGCCCACCACCGCACCGCCGCGCCCGGGGTCGCGGACTGGGCGTTCGACGCGGACGAGCCGGGGCACGTCGTCCGCCACGCCGGGCGCACCACCCTGTTCGCGGACGGGTCGGGCGAGGTCGTGTCCTTCGATCCCGCCGACCTCGCCGCGGGCAGGCCGGACGTCGACGAGTACTCGGTCCCCATCCCGCACCACGGGGTCGCGGTCACCCTTCCCGACGGTGGGCTGATCACCACGATCGGCGACGACAAGGCCCGCACCGGCATCGTCGTGCTCGACCGCGACCGCCGCGAGATCGCGCGCAACGAGCAGTGCCCGGGCGTGCACGGGGAGGCGGCGGCCGCCGACGAGACGTTCGTGTTCGGCTGCCAGGACGGCATCCTCGTCGTCCGGGACGGTGTGATCACCAAGGTGCAGAGCCCGGACGCGTACGGACGCATCGGAAACCAGGCCGGCAGCGAGGCCTCGCCGATCGTGCTGGGGGACTACAAGACCGACCCGGGTGCCGAGCTGGAACGGCCGCAGCGGGTGATGCTCGTCGACACCGTGGCACATCGAATGACGCCGGTCGATCTCGGGGCCAGCTACAGCTTCCGGTCGCTCGGCCGCGGGCCGGACGGCGAGGGCGTGGTGCTCGGCACCGACGGGGCCCTGCACGTGATCGACCCCGAGTCCGGCGCGGTGAGCCGCCGGATCGCGGTGGTCGACCCGTGGACGGAACCGGAGCGCTGGCAGGATCCGCGGCCGACCCTGTTCGTCGAGGGCGCGACCGCCTACGTCACCGACCCGGCCCGCAACGCGCTCACCGCGGTGAACCTGCACACCGGCGAGGCGGTCGCGACGACGGAGCTGCCCGAGACGCCGAACGAGATGACCGGCGTCACCGGCTGACGGCACGACCGGGCCCCCGGCTGAAGATCGAACCGGGGGCCCGGCGAGCACGTGCCGATCAGGCGAGGTCGAACCGATCGAGGTTCATCACCTTCGTCCAGGCCGCGACGAAGTCCGTCACGAACTTCTGCTTTGCGTCGTCGGCGGCGTACACCTCGGCGAGCGCCCGCAGCTGCGAGTTCGAGCCGAAGATGAGATCGACGGCGGTTGCGGTCCACTTCGTCTCTCCGGTGGCACGATCGCGACCCTCGTACACGTTTTCCCCGGACTCGGCGGCCGACCACTCCGTTCCCATGTCGAGGAGATTGACGAAGAAGTCGTTGCTCAACGCCCCGGGCCGGTCGGTCAACACGCCGTGCTTGGTGTCGCCGTGGTTGACGCCGATGCCGCGCAGACCACCGACGAGCACCGTCGCCTCGGGGGCGGTCAGGTTCAGCATGTAGGCCCGATCGAGCAGCAACCGCTCCAGCGGGGCCTTCTCCCCGGTCCGGGCGTAGTTGCGGAATCCGTCCGCCCTGGGTTCCAGCACCGCGAACGACTCCACGTCGGTCTCGTCCTGGGAGGCGTCGGTCCGGCCCGGTGTGAAGGGGACCGTGATGTCGAACCCGGCGTCCTTGGCCGCCTTCTCGACGCCCGCGGATCCGGCCAGCACGATCACGTCGGCCAGTGAAACCTTCTTGCCTCCGGAGGCCGAGCCGTTGAAGTCCTGCGCAATCCGCTCGAGTACGGGCAGCACGTCGGCGAGCCCGGCCGGGTTGTTGACCTCCCAGTCCTTCTGCGGCGCGAGGCGGATCCGCGCACCGTTGGCCCCGCCGCGCTTGTCGGTGCCTCGGAAACTGGCCGCCGCGGCCCATGCGGTCCCGACCAGTTGCGCGACCGACAGGCCGGACTGCAGCACCTTGCCCTTCAGGTCCGCGATGTCCTTGTCGTCGATCAGCGGGTGGTCGACGGCGGGAACCGGGTCCTGCCACAGCTGGGGCTCCGGAACCCAGGGGCCGAGGTAGCGGGTGACCGGTCCCATGTCGCGGTGCAGCAGCTTGTACCAGGCCTTGGCGAATTCCACGGCCAGCTCTTCGGGATGATCCAGCCAACGTCGGGTGATCTCCCCGTAGATCGGGTCCACCCGCAGCGTGATGTCGGTGACCAACATCGTGGGGGCGCGTCCCGGACCGCCGAACGGATCGGGGATCGTGCCCGCGCCGGCGCCGTCCTTCGCCACGTATTGCCAGGCTCCGGCCGGGCTCTTGGTCAGCTCCCACTCGTAGCCGTAGAGCGTTTCGAGGAAGGTGTTGTCCCACTTGGTCGGCGTCGGCGTCCACACCACCTCGATGCCGCTGGTGATCGCGTCCTTGCCCACTCCGGTGCCGTAAGCGCTCTTCCAGCCGAGTCCCTGCTGCTCGAGCGGCGCGGCCTCCGGTTCCGGTCCGACGAGGGCGGCGTCACCGGCGCCGTGGGTCTTGCCGAAGCTGTGACCGCCGACGATCAGCGCGGCGGTCTCGACGTCGTTCATCGCCATTCGGCCGAAGGTCTCGCGGACGTCCTTGCCTGCGGCGAGCGCATCGGGTTTCCCGTTCGGCCCCTCCGGATTGACGTAGATCAACCCCATCTGAACCGCGCCAAGGGGATTGTCGAGGTCGCGTTCGCCGCTGTATCGCTCGTCGCCGAGCCACGTGTCCTCCGGCCCCCAGTAGATTTCCTCCGGTTCCCAGATGTCCTCCCGACCGAAGCCGAAGCCGAAGGTCTCGAAGCCCATCGACTCCAGCGCGCAGTTGCCGGCGAAGACCAGCAGGTCGGCCCACGAGATCTTCTGGCCGTACTTCTGTTTGACCGGCCACAGCAGCCGACGAGCCTTGTCCAGGCTCGCGTTGTCGGGCCAGCTGTTGAGTGGGGCGAAGCGTTGGGCGCCCTGACCGCCGCCACCGCGGCCGTCCGCGATGCGGTAGGTGCCCGCGGCGTGCCAGCTCATCCGGATGAAGAGCGGTCCGTAGTGTCCGTAGTCGGCGGGCCACCAGTCCTGGGAGGTGGTCATCACCTCGAAGACGTCACGTTTGAGTGCGTCGACGTCGAGGCCGGCGAATGCCTCGGTGTAGTCGAAGTTCTCGCCGAGGGGATTGGCGCCGGGCGTCTGTCGGTCGAGGACGCGCAGGTCGAGTTGGTTCGGCCACCAGTCCCGGTTCGTCTGCGGTCGGTGCGCCTGGGGGGTGGGAGACGCGATCGCCGGATTCTCGCTTTCGCTGCGATCGGCGCGGGGTTCCTCGGCGATGGGCTTGGTTTCTTCGGACACGGCATTCCTTCCGGGAGGGGGTGAATCGACGTGTGCTCAGGTGTGCGGTCTCGACGAGAACGAACCTTCGAGAAGCGTGTCCGCATAGGCCGGGTGTACCGGGGCCGCCTCCATCGCCGCGACCCGTGGAGGGGCCGTCCGTGGACCTGCGTCACGCAGCGGTGCTGCGTGGTCCGGCATCGAGGACACATAGTCAATATGGCACTTTTCTGGAATCAGTCAACACTTTGACGGGCCACGAATTGGTCGTGTCACCGGCGGAAAGCGCCGCGGCCCCCGGCTCGAATAGAGCCGGGGGCCGCGGGAGTTCACCGGCGGGGTCTCGCCGGATGGAGCGTCAGATCGAGGCGGTCCAGCTGTCCGGACCGAACACCTCGTAGTGGATCGACGCCGCCGGCACCTGCCGCTCGAGGAGCGATTCCCGCACCGCGAGCATGAACGGCATGGGGCCGCACAGGTACACCTGGGTGCCGTCGGCGATGTCCACCGACGCCAGGTCGGCCAGCCCGAGGTGGAGGGTGGCGTCCTGTTCGCGCTGCCCGAGGTCCTCGTACCAGCGGTGCATGGTGGCGAACGGGATCCGCTGCACGAGCTCGGTGAGCTCCGCCCGGTGGGCGTGCCGGCTGGGGGAGCGGTCCGCGTGCAGGACCGAGACCTGCCGTTCGTCGGCGGTGGTCGCGAGGTGGTGGAGGATGCCGATCATCGGAGTGCACCCGATGCCGGCGGAGACCAGCAGCAGCGGGGCGTCGCTCTCCTCGAGCACCAGGTCGCCGAAGGGTAGCGAGACCTGCAGGACGTCGCCTTCGAAGACGTTGTCGTACAGGAAGTTCGAGACCTCTCCTGCCGGCGAGGTGGCGGTCGCCGCGACCGCCTTGACGCTGATCTGCCAGTCGTCCGCGGTGGGAGATCCGACCAGGCTGTACTGCCGGATCTGGCGGGCTCCGTCCGGGAGTGTGACGCCGACCGAGATGTACTGGCCGGGAAGGTAGTCCGGCAGTGGGTGGCCGTCGGCCCGGCTCAGGACGAACGAGGCGGTGTCGGCGGACTGCAGGACCCGCCGGCTCACCACGACCTTCCGCCAGACATCCCCGTCTTCCACCCCGGCATCGGTGTAGAGGCCGTGTTCCATCGCGATCAGGGTGTCGGCCATGAGCCAGTAGAGCTCGTCCCAGGCCGCGGCGACCTCGGGGGTGACGGCGGCGCCGAGCACCTCCACGATCGCCTCGAAGAGGTACTTGTGCACGATCTGGTACTGGTCGGCGGTGATGCCGAGCGAGGCGTGCTTGTTCGCGATGCGCGACATGATCAGGTCGGTGCTCGCGGCGTCGCCGCCGACCTGCATCGCGGCGAAGGCGGCGATCGAACCGGCCAGCGCCTTCTGCTGCTGGCCCTGCTGCTGGTTGCCGCGGTTGAACAGGTCGCGTTCGAGCTCCGGGTGGGCCGCGAACATCTTCTTGTAGAAGAGCGGGGTGATGTCCTCGATGGCTGCCCCGACGACGGGAAGGGTGGCTCGGATGACTTCGGTGGACGCTGCGGAGAGGCTCATGACCTGACGGTATTAATCTTGCATTTGAGATGCAAGATAGTGTGACGCAGTCCACTACGGCATGTAGTAGTCGATGACGGTACTGGTCAGCGCCACGCGGCGAGGCGTCGGCGGCTGGTGAAGGTGCGGGGGCGTCCGCTCAGGGGGTCGGTGAAGGTCAGCGACCGGGCGAGCAGTTGGAGCGGGTTCGAGTAGTCGTCCGGGGCGATGTCGTGCAGCGTCGGATAGAAGTTGTCCCCGACGATCGGGATGCCGAGCGAGTTCAGGTGCACCCGCAACTGGTGCATCTTCCCCGTGTGTGGCAGCAACCGGTACCGGGCCAACTCGCCGCGGGACTCGATCAGATCGACCCGGGTCTCCGCATTCGGTTCGCCGGGTACCTCGACGCACCGGAGCTCGCCGTCCGGCTTGACGATGCGGCTGCGGACGGTCCGGGGAAGGGCGAGGCCCGGATCGAACCCGGCGATCGCCTCGTACTCCTTGCGAATCTGCCGGTGCGCGAACAACTCCTGATAGGCGCGGCGCACCTGTGGACGGACCGTGAACACCAGTACTCCCGCGGTCGCCCGGTCCAGTCGGTGTACGGGCGTCAGGTCCGGCAGGTCGAGGTCGCGGCGCAGCCGGACCAGCGCCGACTCCACCACGTGCCGGCCACGGGGTGTGCTGACGAGGAAATGTGGCTTGTCGACGACGAGGAGATCCTCGTCGCGGTGCAGGATCTCCACCTCGAACGGCACCCGCGGCTCGACGGGTGGGTCTCGGTACAGGTAGACGAAAGTGTGTGCCCGATAAGGAGTGTCGCAGGTTATCGGGGTCCCGTGCTCGTCGACGACCTCGGTGGCGTCGACCTTCTCCCGCAGTCGGGTCGTGTCATCCGGGAACCGGTCGAGGAGGTAGTCGAGCACCGTCGGCCAGGTGCCGTCGGCGGGCAGCCGCAACCGCGTCGGGTTGAGGCCGTCGCGCACGGGCAGTGGAGCGGAGGACACGTGAGAACCGTATGCGGCTCCGCCACCCTTGCGTGAATTTCTCCCCAGAGGGCTCCACCCGACCGGGGTGAAACATGCACGGACCGGAGGCATTGACGCTGTAACCGGTCACCGCTACCCTCCGGTAGGTTTGTGGCGCCGGTCACCGGTCTGGGTGGGCCGGGTCGCCTTCCTGACACGAGGGGGTTGTCGGTTGCGCGTGCGTACGAGGTTCCGATGGGGGTCGTTGATCACCGTCCTCGCGGTGGGGGTGGGCATGGCGGTGAGCCCCGCCGTCGCCGCCGCCGATCCGTCCGGTGGCACCGCCGCGCAGCGGTGGCAGGCCACCGCTGACGAGGCGCCGCAGTATCCCGGGATCGCGATCGAGTGGGACGTGCCGATCACGATGAGCGACGGCACCGTGCTGCGGGCCAACGTCTATCGCCCCGCGGACGCGCAGGGACGCGCCGTCGACGAGAAGCTGCCGGCGATCCTCAACGTCACCCCGTACACCAAGCTCATGAGCGCAGTCTCCGACGCGGGCCTGTCGCTTCCCGGGGTGGACGCCACGCTGGTGCCCTTCCTGAACCAGCTCAACCTGACCGGTACTCCGCTCGACGGGCTTCCGGAGCTGACCGGGCTGGTCGCGAGCGGCGGCATGAAGGCGTTCGGCGTCAACCGGCCCCTGGTGCAGAGCGGGTACACGCAGGTCGTCGTCGACGCCCGCGGCACCGGATTCTCCCAGGGCGTGTGGGACGTGCTCGGGCCGCGCGAGCAGCAGGACAGCGTGGAGATCATCGACTGGGCGAGCAGGCAGCCGTGGTCCAACGGTGCGGTCGGGATGGGTGGGGTCTCGTACTCCGGTATCAACTCCGTCCAGGCCGCCGGACACCGGCCGCAGGCACTGCAGGCGATCTTTCCCGTGGAACCGGGCAACGATCTCCTTCGCGACATCGTCGGTACCGGCGGCGGGCTCGGCGTCGGTTTCATGCCGCTGTGGCTGACTCTGGTGAACGGAACGAAGCTCATTCCCAACGCGCAGGACATCCTGCACGGCACCATCGATCAGAAGTGGCTCGCCGATCGCCTCGCCGACCCTGCCGTCAAGATCCCCGAGCTCGTGCAGGCGGTGACGGCGCCGACCGTCGACGAGGTCACCCCGTCCACCCTCGACGTCGCGCAGGACGGGCCGTTCTATCAGCAGCGGCTGGCCGACCTGGACAACATCACCGTGCCGACCATGGTGTTCGGTGGCTGGCACGACATCTTCGCCAACAGTGAGCCGCGGATCTACAACGGCATCAACCTGCCGCCCGGCCGCAAGCAGCTCGTCATGGGCGACACCTATCACCTGAACCCCGGCCAGGGCTTCGGCACCGCCGGCGCGCCGCCCCGGATCGACGTCCTCGAGCGGGCCTGGTTCGACAAGTGGCTCAAGGGGATCGACAACGGCATCGACGAGTACGGCCCGGTGACACTGTGGCAGCAGGGCGGCGGCTGGACCACCACCGACCAGTTCCCCCGTGCGGGATCGGATTACCAGCGCCTGTATCTGTCGGCGGCACCCAGCGGAACCGCCGGGCACAGCGTGCACGACGGCAGCCTGGTCGCGCAGGCGCCCGGTGACAGCACCCGGCTCACGGTCGCGCCCGGCGTGCGTGGTTTCTGCTCGCGGGACTCCGCGCAGGGAACCGCCGGAGTCACCGTGATCCTGGGCAGCGTGTGCAGCAAGGACTCCCGGATCCAGGAGGGCGACGGTCTGACCTTCACCGGCGCGCCGGTCACCGAACCGACCGCGATCTCCGGCCCGATCAACGTGCACCTCAACACCGTTCACGACGCGCCGGACGGATTCTGGGCGGTGACCGTCAACGACGTCGCGCCCGACGGCACCTCGACCGTTGTCACCAGCGGTGCCCTCACGTCGTCGCTGCGTGCGGTGGACGACGCGAAGTCCGGGAAGGCGCCGAATGGCGACTACACCGACACCCGTCATCACCTGACCCTGGCGCAGCGGCAGCCGACGGTGCCGGGGCAGCCCACGGTCCTCGACGTGAACATGGTGCCCACCGATGCGGTCCTCGCGCCGGGGCATCGGCTGCGCGTGGACGTGTACGCACTCAGCGTGCCTCGGTACCTGCCGCTCGGTCCGATGCGCGCCGACGGCGGGCTCCTCCCGCAGCACCTGCAGTTGGACCCGGCGCAGCCGAGCTTCGTGACCTTCCCGACCCTTGGTGTTGAACACTAAATCCTCTGCATCGGAGTTCCTTTCGTTTCGGTTCTGTGATCGGGCGATCTGCGGTAGCGTCCTCCGGCAAAGCCGGTGCCGACGGGCGGCAACGGCCACACGAAATGGAGATGGGTATGGCCCTGGGTTTCATCGCCGACGAGACCACCGACGAGACCGGGGGCGGCGGTTCGTCCCTCACCACGATCATCGACCTGCTCAACTGGATCGCGAGCATGACCCAGGCCGGTGGGGTCACCGCCCCCCAGATCCCCGTGTAGACGGGCTGGGGGAAGCCGATCGTCGCAGGGGCGCGGAGTGATCCGCGCCCCTACCGTCGTTTTGTGGACGGCTTCCGCGTCAGTCCAGGTCGGTCAGCCGCACCGAGCGACGCTCGGCCGCTGAGATCCGAATCGCATCCAGGACAGCCTGCCCGGCCACTCCGTCCTCGAAGGTGGCCGGTCGCGGCTCGCCCGCGCCGACCGGCTCGCCGAGGATGCGGCGCCGGAAGGCGTCCGCGAGCCGGGTGTACGGCGCGCGGTCGATCCCGGAGGCGTGAAGCCAGTCGTACGTGGTGGAGAACAGGTCGAACGGCGGCGGTACCGGTGCCCCGGACATCAGGTCGTCCGGCATCGGTACTTCGTGGTCGCCGCTCGCGTCGGCGCGGCGGACCCGGTCCCCGTCGAGCCACAGCGTGCCGGCCGTTCCCGCGACCCGGGTCGTCATCATCATCGGTCCCCAGGCGCCGACGGTGCTCTGCAGTACCCCGTCCACACCGGTGACCGTCCGGAAGTGGACCGTGAACGAGTCCTCGGCGGTCTGTCCGCGATCGGCCACGACCGGAAGCCCTGCGCTGACGGTGTCGAATTCGCCGAGCGTGCAGCGGATCTGGTCGATCATGTGGGTGCCCTGCGCCCCGAGCCACCCGCCGCCGGAGGCTCCGTCCGTCCACCAGTCCGGCGCCTCGGCGCCGTCGGCGGCGAACATCGGCAGGTGCAGCAGCAGAGTGGCCAGTTTGGGCGTGCCGATCACCCCTGCCTCGATCTGCCGGGCCAGTAGCGCCTGGGGCTGCGCGTACCTGAACTCGGTGCCCACCTGGTGCACCACGCCCGCGCGTTCCGCCGCGTCGAGCATCTTGCGTGCCTGCGACAGGTCCGCGGCGAACGGCTTCTCGCAGACCACGTGCAGGCCGTGGCCGACCGCCTCGATCACCAGGTCGGCATGGGTGTGTGGGGGAGTGGCGACGGTGACGGCGTCGATCTCGGTCAGCGACAGCGCCTCCTCGAGCGAGGTGGCCGCATGCGGAATGCCGAACCGCTCCGCCCGCGCGGCGGTGCGCTCCCGATCGCGGCCGATCAGGACTCGAACCTCGAAGCCAGCGTCGCGGAAGGCGGGAACGTGGGTGATGCAGCCGAATCCGGTGCCGATGACGGCGAGTCCGAGTGATCGACCAGGGCTGAGCGGTCCGGTTGTCCGGCTGTCTTGGGCGTCGGTCATGCGAGGGGACGATAGCCGCTTCGTATCCCGCTCGGAGGAACTTCCCGTCTCCCGGGACGGGTCACCGACGTAGGCTGGCGACATGGGGAAATGGACCACTCGCGACATCGCCGACCAGACCGGCCGCACGTTCGTGGTGACCGGTGCGAACAGTGGGCTCGGGGCGGAGGCGGCGACGGCGCTCGGTGCTGCCGGTGCGACCGTGATCCTGGCCTGCCGCAACGTGGACAAGGCCGCCCCGGTGGCCGCGCGCATCGGCTCCAACGCACAGGTCAGACGCCTGGACCTCGCCGACCTCGCGTCGGTGCGCGAGTTCGCGGACGGCGTCGAGCAGGTCGACGTGCTGATCAACAACGCCGGCATCATGGCGGTGCCGAAGTCCACCACCGTCGACGGCTTCGAGTCGCAGTTCGGCACCAACCACCTCGGACACTTCGCCCTCACCGGACTGCTCCTGGACCGGATCGCCGACCGGGTGGTGACCATGTCGAGTCTCATGCACCGGATGGGCGCGATCAACCTCGACGACCCGAACTGGCGGCGCCGCCGCTACAACCGGTGGGCGGCGTACGGACAGTCGAAACTGGCGAATCTGATGTTCGCCTACGAACTCGACCGTCGGCTGACGGCGTCGGGATCGAAGGTGAAATCGCTTGCCGCGCATCCCGGGTACGCGGTGACCGGGCTGCAGAGCCACACCAAGTCGTTCTGGGACCGGTTGATGGTCGTCGGAAACCTGTTCGGGCAGAGCGCCGCGATGGGTGCCCTGCCCGAGTTGTACGCGGCGACCGACGGGTCGGTGACCTCCGGCAGTTACGTCGGCCCGAACGGTCCGTTCGAGCAGCGCGGGTACCCGAAGGTGGTGGGTTCGTCCGGCCGGTCCCACGACCGGGCCGTCGCGGCGTCGCTGTGGGGCGAGTCGGAACGGTTGACCGGCGTCACCTACCGGTTCGAAAAGTAAGAGGAGCAAAGTGATTCGTCGTCTGAACCATGCCGTCCTGTTCGTCTCCGATCTGCAGCGCAGCCTCGCGTTCTACCGCGATGTGCTTGGCTTCCGTCCGCTGCCGGGCGGGTTCGCCGGGGCGGCGTTTCTGCAGGCCTCGGATTCGGCCAACGACCACGACCTCGGGCTGTTCCAGAGCCCGAACGGCCCCGGGGTGCGCCGGCCGGGCGACGTCGGTCTCTACCACCTGGCGTGGGAGGTGGGCACTCTGGCCGAACTCCGGACGATGGCCGAAAAGCTCGGTGCCGCAGGTGCACTGACCGGTGCGAGCAACCACGGCTCGACGAAGGCGCTGTACGCGAGCGATCCCGACGGCATCGAGTTCGAGGTGTGCTGGCTGGTTCCCGACGACCGGATCGAGGAGGAACTGGTACCAGGGATGCCGCCGACCCGGCCGCTGGACTTCGCCGCCGAGATCGATCGCTACGGAGCCGACACCCTCGGCGGACCGCGCGAAGACCCGGCCGTGTGGCAGCGAATCTTCGCGGGCCGCTGAGGGCCGACGAGCTCAGTCCTCCGTGACGAGGACGGTGACGTCGATGTTCCCGCGGGTGGCGTTCGAGTACGGGCACACCTGGTGTGCCTTGTCGGCGAGCTCCTGTGCCTGATCGCGCGACAGGTGCGGCAGCGACACCTCGAGGGTCACCGCGAGTCCGAAGCCGCCGCCCTCGATCTGGCCGATGTCGACGCGGGCGCCGACCGCGGAGTCGGTGACGTCGGCGCCGGCCTGGCGGGCCACCATCCGCAGTGCGGAGTGGTAGCAGGCCGCGTAGCCGATCGCGAACAGCTGTTCCGGGTTGGTGCCCTCGCCGGTGCCGCCCATCTCGACCGGGATCGCGAGGGTCAGGTCGAGGCGCCCGTCGGAGCTGCGGCCCTGGCCGTTGCGGCCGTCGCCGGTGACGAGGGCTTCGGCGGTGTAGATGGCTTCCATTCGATTCTCCTTGCGGTGTCGGGTTATTCGGGTGAAACGTTCGGTTGCGCCGCTTCGCGCAGAGCGGCGGTGAGGCGCTCGAGGGTCGACCGCAGTGCGATGGCCTCCTCGGCCGGCAGTCCGATGCACCCGGCGAGGTGCCGGGGTATGCCCAGTGCGCGTCCGCGCAGCGCCCGCCCGGCGTCGGTGAGGTGGATCTGGACGCGACGTTCGTCCTCCGGCAGCCGGCGCCGCTCGATCAGATCGAGCGTCTCCATTCGCTTGAGCAGCGGGGAGAGGGTGCCGGTGTCGAGGTCGAGTGCGTCGCCGATCTCGCGCACACCGCGCCCGTCGCGCTCCCAGAGCACGAGCAGCACCAGGTACTGCGGGTAGGTGATGCCGAGTTCGTCGAGCAGCGGGCGGTAGACCGCGGTGGTGGCCCGCGACGCCGCGTACAACGCGAAGCACAGCTGATTGTCGAGGGCGAGTTCATCGGTCACCCGCACAAAGGTAGTGCACAGTTTGATTGTGCACAACCTTTCTGCGCGAGGGCATCGGTCTCCGTAGGGGCGCGGACCGCCACTCCCCGGGCAACCGACGACTCGGCCCGCCCCTGACCTGGGACGGGCCGAGTCGCGCAAATGCCTCAGACCGTGGTCGGCTTCCAGGTCGACACGGCCCAGATCACCACGATGTCGAGAGCGATGATCAGGATCGACCACCACGGGTAGTAGGGAATCCAGAGGAAGTTCGCGATGATCGAGATCGCGGCGACCACGATCGCCGACACCCGCGCCCACCCAGCGCCCGTGAACAGTGCGAAGCCGACCCCTGCGACGATCACACCGAGCACGATGTGGATCCAACCCCAGGTGGTCAGGTCGAACTTGTAGACGTAGTCGATGCCCACCACGAACACTTCGTTCTCGGCGACCGCGGCGATCCCCTGGAAGAACTGGACGATGCCGACGGTCACCATGATGATGGCCGCTCCGAGCGACGTCCCCGCCGCCCAGCCCTGCTTCGTTGACATAGTTTCGGACATGACCGTCCCCTTCCGTAGGACTGATCGATCCTGAGCGCGGGCGGGCGCCCGACGCTCCCATTGTCGGCGACAGTTCGCCAATCCGCCTGTTGGCGAGTCCGGTTCGTGTCCTGACCAAGGTCACGCCCAGGGGACACGCCTGTCCCACCACGGCAGGGTGGCGGGTGCCTCGACTTCGACCGTCGCGTCCCGGTACCGCTCGTCGAGGCGGGTCACCGCCGCGCGGAGACGATGGGCGCCGCGGCCGTCGCGTTGCATGAGGCTCTCCAACCGGTCCCGGGGACCGTCGCCGAGGAGTCGGGCGTCGCACGCGGGGCAATCGGTGAGTTCGCCGCTGATGACGGTCCTGGCGGCGATCGCGTTGTCGATCACCGGTCCCCGTCGCGGGCCGCGTGCGACGGAGCGTTCGGCCGACTCCACCCGTTGACGCCATTGCGCCAGGTAGCGGATCGCCGCGCCGTCCTGACGCGCGGCGCGCGTGCGGTGCCGGTTCACCGGCGAGGAAGGGACGCGGCCCTTTCGTCGAGAGGAGCACGTACTGTGCGCGTGGGTGTGTCGGTCACGCTGTTGCGGTGGCAGCCCGCATCGTCCGGGATGCGGCGTGCGCGTTCGGAGTTCATTTTTCAGCCCCGCACACTCGGCAAGGTCCGAGCGTCGACGCGCTCGGGTGCGGGGTCACCGTGACGGGCAGCGTAACAGGCTCGCCGGAGAATGATGTGGTGTGGCTGCCGGCGGTGAACCCGGTGTTTGCGAAGCCTAACGACCAGTGACAACCGCACATCCGGGAGAGCAGGATGAACGCACCTGCCTTTCAGGGGTTGTCGCCCATGGAGATGGGGATCCGGCAGTCGACGGCCCAGGTCCACGACGGCTTTTCATTACTCCACGGATCTGTCCACTTTCCGGTAGGGGAGGTCGAACGATGCGTCGTCTCGTCATGTGCTGCGACGGCACCTGGAACACGCCGGGCCAGTTGGCGCCTTCGAATGTGCGCCGCTTCTACAGCGCACTGGTGGATACCGCGACGGACGGGGAGGCCGCGACCGACGGGCACGAGCAGTTGACGCAGTACCAGCCCGGGGTGGGGACCACCGGTGGTGGCCTGTTCGGCTGGCTGCTGGGGGGAGCCGCCGGGGTCGGGCTGTCGAGCGACGTGATGGACGCCTACCACTGGCTGACCACCATGTACCGGCCCGGGGACACCATCGCGCTGTTCGGGTTCAGCCGCGGCGCGTTCACCGCGCGGAGCCTCGCCGGGATGATCGCGGCGTGCGGGCTGATCGACACCACCTGCCTGGACGAGGCCGCGACCTGGCGTCAGATCCGGCACGCGTATCTGCGGCGGTACCGGCGCGGACGGGACGCCGATCCGGGCTGGAGCGACGGTCTCCGCTTCACGTACAGCGCCGAGCATCCGGATCGGATCCCGGTGGACTTCATCGGGGTGTGGGACACCGTCGGAGCGTTGGGTGTCCCGGACACGCTCGGGTGGACCAACCTGCTGGACCCGCCGACCCGGTACGCCTTCCACGACGTCAAGTTCAACCGGCATGTGCGGCACGGAAGGCACGCGGTGGCGCTGGACGAGCTGCGGGCACCGTTCACACCGACGTTGTGGTCCGATCTGGAGCCGGGTCAGGACGTGAAGCAGGTGTGGTTCCCTGGCAGCCACATGGATGTCGGTGGCGGGCACCCGCAGACGGGGCTGAGTGATGGTGCGCTGCAATGGATGATCGACGAGTCACACGAGGCGATCGAGCTCGCGTTCCGCGGTGCGGTCGAAAAACAGATCCAACCCGACCCGCTCGGCATGCTGCACGACGACAACCAAGGTATCTACGGCCTGCTCGAGCCGCTGTACGAGCCTGTCCTGCGCTCGCTGATCGAGCCGTTCATGCAGCCGCGGCCCCGCGCCATCCCCAAGATCGACGCGAGCGAGAGAAGCCCATCGGTGCACGAGTCGGTGTACGACCGGCAGGATGAACCACCGATCACCAGCGGCCCGTACCGGACCACCCGGACTCTCGCGCCCGGCGCGTCCGCCACGGTCGCCGTATCCGCCCGCGATCCGTGGAACTGGACCGGCCTCTACCTCGACGCCGGCGAGTACACCTTCGCCGCCACCGGCGAATGGACGGACCAGAACGTCGCGTCCGGCCCGGCCGGCACGACCGGCTGGGCGCGGTTCCATCCCCGGGAGGCCCTCCGCCTGGCCGGCACCGTGCTCGGTCAGGGCGAGCGGTTGTTCCGGCGCGTGACCGGGAACCCGCAGGCCGACTTCCTGCTGGCCCGCCGGGACGAAGACCAGCCGTGGATGTCGCTGATCGGCGTCGTCGCCAACGACGCGATCACCCTCAAGGGTGCGCAGGCCCTGCACGAGCGCATCGCCATCGGTGCGGGAACCAACCACCGGGTGTGCCGCTCCGGATACCTGTACGCGTTCGCCAACGACGCGTGGGGCTTCTACGGCAACAACAGGGGCGGTGTGCACCTCACGGTGACCAGGACGCGGTGACGGCGGTGGTCCCGCGGGGCGACCGAAACAAAGGCCGGCGCGACCACCTCGACCCAGTGAATGGCAGGGTCAGCCGAGAGCCTGCAGGCGGCCCTGCTTCCGGGCCTGCGCCAGTCCGCGCCGTGCCAGAAAGCCGTTGGCCAACAGGATGATCGTCTTGTTCGCCGGTGCCCGGAATCCGGACTCGGTGTGCGGCGCGTACACCGCCCCGTCGTCGGTGACCTCGATCCAGCCGGTGTTCTGGCGGGACTCGAGGCCGATGAGCTGGGCTCCGTAGGAATGCGCGAGCAAGCCGGCGCGGCGGCCGCCGTGAGGAACCCAGGTGGGCACCCGCAGGTGCACACCCGCGGAATCCGCCGACATCACCTCGACCGGGGCGACGGCGGGATATCCGTCTCCCTGCCGGTACGCGAGCAGCACGTGCGGCAGCGTCGCTGCACGTGCGCCGGTCCGTGCGGCATCCACTCGTGGGCCGGTGCCCTTCTTCGGCGGGGTCTGCGGTTCGGCGGGACGGTCGGGCAGCGGCTCACCGAACATCTCCGGTTCGCCCGCCGCGCGTAGGTCCGGCCAGGAGACGACCCGGGACGCCGTCACCGTCACCAGTACCCGATCCTCGTAGTAGGCGTGTAGCCAGCGACTCCAGAACCAGCCCCGTCGCGGTGCGCCCAGGTACGGCTCCGAACGCCGGCCGATGTCCTCGACGGTGGTGGGGTCGGCGTGGGCGTCGAAGTTCGCCTCGCCCTGGACGAGCACGAACCGTCGATTGCTGGTGTCGCCGAGGCCGTGTTCGCGTGCGTGGTAGGCCAGCGCGACCCGGGGATTGTCCCTGATGCGTTCGAGTTTGCGGCCGAAGCCGAGGGAGGTGGTGAAACTGACGGTGCCGCGTTCGCGGTCGCGCGGACCGAATGGCGAGACGCTCGTCACCACCGCACCCCCTGTCGGGGTCAGGCAGGCGAGACCGCAGGTGAGATCGCCGCCGAGGATGTCGTCGACGCCGTCCGACCAGGTGACCGGCATGATGCGAGCCTACCCGCCCCCGATCGGCAGCGGACCGATGCGCAGCTGTTGGGAAGGATTTGCCCCGTACGGTGGAGCGATCCTTCCCGATCGACCGCGTTCGCTGCGTGGGCCTCGACGCGGGTAGTGGTTGGGGTGAGTTTCCTTCCAGCACCGGTGACTTCGCAGGGTATGGGGGTGGTGGAGTTGGCGCCTGGCGAGCAGAGGTCACCCCTGGAGTATTCGGCGGGACAGGAACTCGATCTGGTCGTGCAGGACGGTCGTCTGACAGGGATCGCGGTACACGTCGAAGTGGTCCACGGGATAATTCCGCAGTTCGCTCGGAGCGGTCGCCTTGCGCGCGGCCCGCTCGGCAGCAGGTGACGAGACGACCGTGTCGAGGTCGCCGACCTGTATCAGCAGTGGCACAGCAATCTTGCGGACACTGAGCACCGGGCGGTTGAACGCGACGTCGAGGGTGCAACGGGCGCGCACCTCGTTGCGCCACGACGGACCCACCACTGCGAGAAACTCCTCCAGCGCACCGTCTTTGGCGATCACGGCCGACGATCCGGCCGGTCCCACCGCGGGAAGCATGTGCGGGCGTCGACCGACGCGGTCGCGCAGGCCGGCCCAGGTGAGTGCGAGAATCTTGCCGATCCCCTCAGACTTGACGACCATGCCGAGCACCGGCACTCCGTCGACCGCGGGTGTGAGCGAGAGGACCGCGGCGATCCGCTGGTCGTGCGCGGCGACGTCCAGCACGTGTCCACCGGAGTACGACGTACCCCACAGGACGATCCGGTCGGGGTCGACCCCGGCCAGTCGCCGGGCGGCAGCGACCGCGGCACGGTAATCGGCCCGCTGGCCGCGGTAGTCGACGTGCTGGCGCATCTCACCATCGGACCCGCCGAACCCGCGATAGTCGAAGAGCAGTACGTCGAGGCCTGCCGCGGCGAGCCCCTCGGCGTAACCCTCGAGGCCGGCATCCCGTGTGCAGCTGAAGCCGTGGGCCATCACGACACACGGGCGACCGGCCTCGGTTTCGAACGCTGCGCCTTGCCCGGTGTAATGCCATGCGGCACAGGTGGTGCCCGCGCTGCGGAAGGTGATGTCGGTGCGGCTCATGCGACATTCCCCGCCGCGGTCGGCCGCACGCGGTCGGCGCTGCGCCCGAAGTCCAGGGTGCCGTCGTCGATCGGACCCGCGAGGCGTTCGAGGTCGAAACCGTAGTGGCTCTTGAAACTCCACGGCCCGTCCTTGACCTGGCGCGGGAAGGCGGTGATGCTTCGGTTCACGTAGTTGGCCTTGAGATCGTCGATCATCGGCTCTCGCTCGGCGTCGGCGTCGTCGAGCCGAGGTACGACGGTGTCGAAGCCTCGAGCGTCCATCAGCTCGAGCAGCCGTGCGAGGTAGTCGCTGGCGAGGTCGATCTTGAGGGTCCACGAGTTGTTGGTGTAGCCGAATCCGAAGAAGAAGTTCGGTACGCCACTGAGCATCACCGACTTGTGGGCGACGGTATCGGACCAGTCGATAGGCTCGCCGTCCACCTCGACCGCGATGCCACCGAAGGGCAGCAACTTCAGGCCGGTGGCAGCGACCACGATGTCGGCGGCCAGGAACTGACCCGACGTCAGTTCGATGCCCTCCGGGACGAACCGCTCGATCGTGTCGGTGGCGATCGTGGCGCGTCCGCGCTTGATGGCCCCGTAGAGGTCGGCATCGGGGACGAAGCACATCCGCTGTTCCCACGGGTTGTAGGAGGGGTTCAGATGGGTGTCGACGTCGAAGCCGCTCGGCAGGAACGCCTTGTTGATCTGCCGGACCAGCTTCCGCATGAGACGCGGATAGCGTCGGCTGAGGCTCACCACCGTGCGCAGTCGCTGGATGTTGGCCTTGCGGGTCAGCTCGAAAGCGGTGGTGGTGGGCAGGAAGCGCCGCAGCAGATCGAAGACCACGTCCTTGGCCGGGAGCGGCAGGATGTAGCTGGGCGAGCGCTGCAGCATCGTGACGAACTCGGCCTTCTCCGCCAAGGCGGGCAGCAGGGTCACGGCCGTGGCGCCACTGCCGATCACCACCACGCGCTTGCCCGCGTAGTCCAGGTCCTCGGGCCACTGCTGTGCGTGGACCAGTGTTCCGGCGAAGTCCTGCTCGCCCTCCCACGTCGGGCGGTGGCCGCCGGCGTGATCGAAATACCCTGTGCCGGAAACGATCCACCGCGCCCGTAGTGTATCCACCTCTCCGGTGGCGACGTCGCGCAGCGTCACCGTCCACTGCGACTCCGCCGACGACCAGGCCAGTGATTCGACGCGGGTGCCCAGGCGCAGTCGGTCGGCGAGGCCGAATTCGTCGACCGTCTCGACGAGGTACTCCTTGATTTCGGCGCCCGGCGCGATGGCCTTCTCCTTGGTCCACGGCTTGTACTGGTAGCCGTAGGTGATCAGGTCGGAGTCCGACCGGATGCCGGGATAGCGGAACAGGTGCCAGGTGCCTCCGACTTCCTCGTGGGCGTCGACGATCAGCACGGACTTCTCGGGCTTCTCGACTTTCAGGCGCGACGCGAATCCGAGTCCGGTGAGGCCGGCGCCGATGACGAGCAGATCAACCTCGGGGGCGCCCGAGGGGTGCGCATGTGCTTCCGCGGTGCGAGTGGGGACGGGTCGCGTTGTCTTCGTCACGACAACTCCTATCTGGTCGATATGCCCATCGTCACGTGACGTAGATCACCATGCAACGGCGATATGCACAGAAATTGGAGAAGGAATGGGCAGATGCACAAGAGGGGTAGGGTTCAGTCGTGCCGACCGGTAACGAACCGAATCCTCGACAGGCGTCGAGCGCACAGCGCCGGGGCGTCGAGAATCTTGTGCGCACAGTGGCGACCTGGTCACTCGACCCGGACAGCGGAGCGCTCTCTCGCGTCGAGGACGCAGCGCTCACCGGGGTCGGCGATCCGTTCAACACCGATCCCGTGATGGTGCAGGAGGTACGGGAGTCGACCCGCCTCAACGTCCAGCACTGGGCGACGACGATTACGGCCAACCCATACGATCCCGTGATGCCGACGCTCGCACTGCCCGTCGTCGGCATCGCCCGAGAGGTGATCCGGCGGGGCGCCGATCGCGCGATATGGAAGGCGTACCACGTCGCGAAGGAGGAGGCCTGGCGGCTGTGTATGCAGCGAATCTTCGAACTGGAAGCGGATCCGGCGATCCTGGCCCCGGCGCTGGATCTGATCTCCCGCTCGCTGGAATCGTTGATCGAAACCACCCTCGACCAGCTGACGGCGCTCGTCCAGCGGGAACGCGAGGACTACCTGTGGCAGTCGCACACCGAGCGACTCGCGACCGTCACCCAACTCCTGGACGAGGACCCGACGGATATCGGTGTCGCCGAGCGCCGCCTGGGCTACCGACTGGGCGGCAACCAACTCGCCGGTGTGCTGTGGACCGTCGCCTCCATGCCCGACCAAGCCGCGCTGATGAGAACGGCGACCGAACTGATGCGGCGCGCCGGGGCGACGCAGGTGTTGGCCGTGCCCGCCAGTTCATCCTCGCTGTGGCTCTGGCTGGGGTCCCACGAGCCACTGGACCCGCGGGTCCTCGCCGACGCCTTCGGCGACGGCTCTGTTGCGCCCGAAGAGCGTGCGGTGCGTCTGGCGGTGGGGGGCACCGGCATCGACGTCGAGGGCTTCCGGCGCAGCCATTTCGAGGCGGTGAGCGCCCAACTGCTCCTGCTCCGCACGCATCAGGTGCGCGCGGCGGCCTTCGACGACGTCGCCCTGGTCCACCTCGCGACCCAGAACGAGCAGGCGGCTCGCGCTTACGTCTCCCGGGTCCTGGGGCGGCTGTCCACCGCCGACCCGGACCTGCGCAAGACCGTGCGTGTCTACGTCCGCGAGGGCCACAGCGCCGCTCGTGCCGCCCGTGCCCTGTTCACGCACCGGAACACGGTGCTCAATCGTGTGCAGCGCGCCGAGCAGCTGCTGCCTCAGCGTTGGGCCGCAGGCTCATTGGAGGTCGGCGTGGCCCTCGAGATCGACCACTGGCTCGGACCACGAGGCTGATTCACCTGGCTCGAAGGCCTCGGAGCCGCGAGGGTCGTGGCTGGGCGTTCGCCGGTCACAGTGCGGTCGGAGATCGGTGCCCTGCCCGACGGGCGCGGCAGCGGCCTTTCATCGTTGTCGAGTCTGAACGTGCTCGTCGAGGAATCGCTGTGTCATCTCGGCAATCGCGCCCGCGTGGGCGTGGAACAGGTAGTGGTGGCCGTTCATGATCGTGATCTGTTGGATTGCCGGGTTGCTGATCGCGGCGCGGTGCGAGGGTTCCCACTCCGGTTCCACTTCGAGGGAGGAGGCGGCGAGGATCGACAGGGCGGGCAGAGTCGGTGGGAACATGGCGCCCTCGGCTGCTCGCACGTTCTCCGCCCCGCGGGCCATTTCGTCCAGCACGGTTGGGTTCAACACCCACGCGTACGCACGCAGGTACAGGTCCTGCTGGTCCGGGGTGTATTCGGCCGTGTCGCCGAGGCTGTCCCGGTAGTCGGCTACCAGCCCCAGGTAGTCGGTGCTCTTGTCGAGGGCGATCAGGTCCCGGGTTCCGCCGATGGCGTTGACGCCGGCCATCCATCTCGGCCAGTCGGGGGAGTCCTGGGCGCCGTCGGGGGTGTAGCGCTCGTCATCCAGGCCCACCACTGCGGCGACCTCGTCCGGGTGGCGGGTGGCCCACCACATCGCATACAGACCCGAAATCGAGTGGGGCATCAGGACGTAGGGACCGTTGAGTCCCAGTTCTCGGAGCGCGGACCGGGTCTCGTCGACGATCGCCTCGCTGGTGCGGGGGTTGTCGGTGCCGTCGCTGAGACCGAGCCCGAACGGCTCGATGGTGACGACCGTGTTCTGCGCGGCCAGGTTCCGGGCCAGTGGGGTGAAGCCGAGGATCGGTTCCGGTGTGGCCAGGCCGGGCATCAGGACGATGGTTCGCGGTCCTGAACCCTGGACCGCGACGCTCATCCGGTGCCCGTTGACGTCGACGTACCGGTGCTCGGGGCCGATCAGGCGTTCGATGGCCTGCTTGTCACGTGGCGTCTGCCACCAGTGGACCGTCGTTGAAGTTGCAACGGCAACAACGACTATCGAAACAAGTCCGATGAACATCCATCGCATGACACGTAACAGCATGCGTCGCGGCTTCAGGATCGGTGAATCTGTCTCTGCGCCTGGTTGATCGCCATCCGCTCGCTCGCCTGTCTCCGCATCGGCGGCAGACAGATCAGACCTCCCCGGTATCCCCATTCGCCCAACCTAGCCGACGTCGCGTTCGCGGCCGAGAGGTTTACTACAATTCGTAGTAGACAAGTCTTCGCGCCAGGCACCGGGTGCAAATCGCTCGAACCTGACCGCAACTGCGTCGACGGGCGGTGGCCGCCTCAGAAGATCCGGGTCGGCCACCGACCGTCAGGGTCGCGGCGATCGACGGGTACAGGGCACGTTCATGGGCGCAGAACGCAGTGCGCCCCACCATAGATGGTTGTGATGCATTTGTTGCAGTGGATGCACAACGACTGCCCGCCGCCGCTGGACTGAATGGTGTTGACGAGGTCGGGATCACTCAGCAGCGCGCGTCCCATCTCGACGAACTCGAAGCCCTCGGTCATCGCCCGGTCGATCGACTCCTTGCCGGTGACCCCTCCGAGCAGCACCAGCGGCAGATCGACCGCCGCCCGGACCTGACGCGCGTAGTCGAGCAGATACGTGTCCTGGTACGGGTAGGTCCGCAGGAAATGCTTGCCCACCAGCTTGATTCCAAGCTTCTGGGGCTGCTTCATCAGTGCCCCGAACTCCCGCAGTGGCGCATCGCCGCGGAACGTGTAGAGCGGGTTCTCGAGGGAACTGCCGGCGGTGAGGACGACCGCATCCACGGACCCGTCCTGCTCGAGCCACTTGACCAGTTCGATGGCTTCGGCGAGCCAGAATCCGCCGGGCGCACCGTCGTCCATGCTGACCTTCGCCATGATCGCGATCCGGTCGCCCACCGCGGCGCGGACCGCGACGGCCGTCTCCCGGGCGAACCGGGCCCGGTTCTCGAGGCTGCCGCCGTACTCATCCGTGCGGTGGTTGAGCCGGTTACTCAGGAACGAGCTGATCAGATAGCCGTGGCCGAAGTGCATTTCGATGGCGTCGAATCCGGCCTCGACTGCCTTGAGAGCGGCATCGACGTGTGCCTGTCTGATCCGTGCGATGTCCGCTGCCGTTGCCGCCTGCGCGAAACTCAGTGTGGTCAGGTGGAAGTGGCGGCTGGGTGCCAGGGAGGCGCTCCCGAGTGCCTTCGGTGGCGCCACCGCACCGGCGTGGCCGATCTGCGCGGACACCGCCGTACCCTCGGCGTGCATGGCGTCGGTGAGGCGGCGCAAGCCCGGCATGGCTTCGTCGGTCCACAGGATCTGGCCCGGCGACGTGCGGCCCTCGGGAGCGACAGCGCAATACGCCACCGTCGTCATTCCGACTCCGCCCGTGGCGAACTGGCGATGGAACTCGATCAGTTCGTCGGTGACCAGACCCTTGGGGGTTCGCCCTTCGAACGTCGCGGACTTGATGATGCGGTTGCGCAGGGTGATCGGGCCGAGCCGGGCGGGTGCGAACGCGTCCGGGACAACGGTTTCCGTATCGGTGCTCATGGAACTCCTTCTTGGGTTGGTCATCCGGCCGTCGTCGCCGTCGATTCGAGCTGCTGTTCGAGCAGGCCGATGCGATGCGTCAGCCATCCCGATTCCCAGAAGTTCTCGGCCGTAACCGGATCGGCGAGAAGTGCACGGTGGCAGTCGAGGAGGAGCGCGGTCGCCGCCGAGTCGTCCGGCGCATGCGCCAGCACCGCCTCCGCGAGTGCGGTCGCCTCCTCGGGTCGGCCCCCGTCCAGATGTGAGCGACCAAGGTCGAGGACGGCCTCGTTGCCGGCGAGGCGGACCAGGTCGGCAAGCGTCCGCTCGCGCGGAACGGCGTGCAGTTCAGAGGTCGCCTTGTGGTGGAACCAGCCCAGGTAGGTCTCCCAGATCGTCTTCACACCCCACTTGACCTGACCGTAGCCCTGTCCGACGTACAGGTGGTCCGGCAGCGTCACTTCGCGAACGAGAGTCTCGACATCCTTGCCGGCGTTGATGCCGTCGAGCGTCGTCTGGTGGATGTAGGACACGGCGTCGTGCATTCGCTCGAGCACCGCGTCGATGAGGTCCTCTCCCTCGATCGGCTCGCCGCGTCCGGTGATCAGCATTGCGGGTCGCAGATCGCGCAGCTTGGTGATCGTTGCGAGGTACGGCTCCGCGAAGCGGTAGCGCTGCCCTCGAATGGTGTTGAGGTTCGGGAAGTGTCCGAACAGCGGCCCGAGCAGGTTGCTGATCAGCGCGATGCGGTGCTGGGGAAGCCAGACCATCGCCCCGTCGACCGTCTCGCCGACGCCGGAGTGCAGTTCGATCTGCAGCCCGCCGACGTTGAGTTCGAGACGCTCGTCGAACATCAGGTCGGGGGTGGGGATGTCCTGCGCGGGCGACACGTCGGGGCGGGCCTCGATGAAGCCGCGGACAGTCTCGGCGTCGCGGCCGAACCACACCGGCGCCCACTGCCGCATCCGCGTGATGACACGTTCGTCGTCGTGCTGCACCGCCGGGTTGAGCGCATTGGCCACATAGATCGCGCCGGGCTCACGGAATCCGGCGACACCGCCGACATGGTCGGTGTGCCCCTGAGTTGTGACGATGTAGCGAGTGGGCCCCGCGTAGACGTCGTCGAACAGTTTGCGGTGGTGCGGCGCCTCGTAGCCGAGCCCGGTGTTGACGATCACCCGTCCTGCCGGTGTGACCAGCATGTAGGCGGCGCTCGAGCCCGGCGACATGTAGATGAAGTCGCCCAGGCGGACCGCCTCGGAGGCGTAGACGTGGTCGAGTAGGACCTTGCCGGGACGATTCTTGATGAACTCGTCGATCTGGGCGGCGGACACGGGGCTCACTGGACCTCCACTTTCACGGGAAATGTTTCGCAGTACTCGGTGAATCGGGTTCTGAGCTCGGCCGGCTCGCGACCGAAGTCGGCGCGCAGGTCGTAGACGACCTGACCGTTCGCGCCGCGCGGATGATGTGCGATGTGATCGTCGACGGCCGCACGGGCCTCGTCGGTGAACTCGATCCCGCTGTGCGCGTAAATGCGTTCGACGGTGCCGACGTCGTCGGCCATGAACCTGTCGAAATACACGTCGACCCGACGCTCCGCGGGAATGAGTGCGAGGTCCCGGGTTCCGGCGTCGAGGAGGCGGCCGACGCGGTCGGTCCAGTAGTCGCACACGGCATCCATGTCCGGCACGAGGAAGTTCGAGCGGGCACCGTATCCGACCATCGTCGCCGCAGACTGCACCACCGACACCGGATCCCGGTGAGTCATCACGACCGTCGCGTCGGGGAACGTATCCATCAGCGGACCGAGCTGCTCGAGATGTTGCGGGCACTTGAGGATCCATCGACTCGGTCCCCGCTGCCACTGCAGGACCTTGAGCATCGTCGCCATGAAGGCGTAGTGCGGGCGCTGGTCGTGCGACAGGTAGTAGTCCCGCCACCGAGGCGCCATCGACGATCCCCACTCGAAGTTGTAGCTGGAGAAGTCCAGACACTCGAGTTCGAGTTCCTCGTGGATGTGGTCGGGGTTCATCGGGTGCATGGCGGCGACAAGCGGGCTCTTCGCCCGCATCTGGTCCCACCTGCGCTGGGAGCGGACGATGCGGGGGTCGATCCCGTCCGGGCCCACCACGTCTCCCGCGAACGGCACCGGCTCCTGGCTCTCCCACAGCGGCAGCGACCGGAAGCGCGTGTCCGCCGCCAGTAGATTCACCAGGTGCGTCGTTCCCGAACGCGGCAGCCCGACCACGACGATCGGTGCCTCGATCTCGATATCGCGGATCTCGGGATGTCTCTTGAGCAGGTCCAGCACACGCAGCCGGTTGGCCGCGTAGCGCACGCTGCCTGCAAACGTCACCATGCGCGAGACCGGGGAGCGGTTGGGATCGGAGTCGATCTCGTCGAGCTGCAAGGCGAGGCGCTCGTGGAAGTCATCAGGTCCGAAGTCGTCGAGACCGGCCTGCTCCGCGGCCGCCGCGAGGACCGCATCGACGCTGAGTTCCACCGGATTCGCCTCGGCGTACGCCCAGGTCTCGCGTTGGGAGTCGGTCAGGACCGGGTTGCGCAGATCGGTGATCCGGATCCGCCCACCGGTGGTAGTGGTCACCGAGATCAGCCCTGGATCGAGAAGCCGCCGTCGACCGGCAGAGTCTGGCCGGTGACGAATCGGGCGGCCGGACTGGCCAGGAACAGCGCCACCGGCGCGACGTCGATCTCGGGATCGGCCCACCGGCCCATCGGGGTGCGATCGAGCGACGGCTTGCTGTGCTCGGGTCGCTGCTGCAATCCGGATGTCATGTTCGTGGCGGTCAGGCCGGGGGCGATCGCGTTGACCCGCACGTTCTCGGTCGCCCACTGGGCGCCCATGGTCTTGGTCATCTGCACGATGCCGGCTTTCGACGCGCCGTAGCCCGGCACCATGCCGACCGCGAAGAAACTCGCCATGGAGGCGACATTGACGATGGCTCCGCCGCCGTCGAGTTCGCTGGCCGTCAGGAGCGGCAGGCATGCGGTGGCCATGCGGAAACCGCTCACGAGGTTCACCGAGAGCGATTCCTCGAAGACTTCCGGGTTCCATTCGCCCTTCTGTGTGAGGGTCTGCCCCGCGTTGTTCACCAGGACATCCAGCGCCGACAGCCCTGCCGCGACGTCGGCGATCTGCTCCCGGTCGGTCATGACGCACTGCCGGTATCCGAAGTCGTCCAGATCGTGCTCGTAGTCGCCGGCTGCGGGTCGCGTACCGGTGATGGTGACCTTCGCCCCGGCTGCCACGAAGCTGCGTGCGATCGCCAGGCCCAGCCCGTTGGATCCGCCGGTGACCAAAACCTGTGATCCTGAAAAGTTGTATGTCACAACACTGTTCACATCATGCGTCGTCATGGGTGTGACTGTAGGCACAGATTGATCATTGGTCAATCCATATTGACCATTGATCAATCTGTGCCTACAGTGGCTCCATGAGAGCAACGAACGGCGGCAATTCGGCCTACGGAGACGCCGAGGCGCGACGTCGCGGAGTCTTGGATGCCGCGGCTGAACTACTCGACGAAGGCGGCTACGGCGCCCTCACGAACCGTGCGGTCGCCAAACGGGCCGGCATCAGTCCCGGGCTGATCTACCAGTACTTCGTCGACAAGCAGGACATCTTCATCGCACTGCTCCACGAGAGCCAGGTGGAGTTGGCCGAGTTCATCGCCGCGTTGCCTCGCGACAAGGGTGTTTCGGCGCTCATTGCCGGAATAGTGCCCGCATCGACCCGACAATGGGCGCGCGTGGGACATCTCGTGGGGACCTGGCGCGACGTCGACGGCGAGACGGGTGAGCGTGAATCGGTTCACGTGTTGCGTAAATCGACAGATCACCAGTTCGCCGAACTGCGGCGCGCACTGATGGAAGCGGCCGCAGCCGAAGGGCTCCGACTTCGTGACGACCCCGCGCTCATCCCCTTCGTCTGGTCCGGCTTGATGGGCCTGGCCGACACCCTCGTCAACAACTGGGCCCGAGACGTCGAATCGGACGCGTTGATCGCGTACTCCGCTGACACCGTGGCGAGGGCCATCACCGAATGACTGGAGCTGTGAATGAACAGAGCAGACAACCCCGCCCGCCCCCGGGCGGGGTCGGGCAGTAGTGCCGCCGCGGCCACGGAGTTGGCGACCGAGGCGGGGTACCTGCTACTCGCCCATCGCGAAAACCTCGCCGCAGGAATGGGTCCCGCCGAGCTGAGGAAATCTGGCGATCGACTCAGTCACGAACTGCTCGCCGCGCTGTTGGCCGAGCGATTCCCCGGCGACGCTGTGCTCTCCGAGGAGGGCGCCGATGATCTCGTCCGCCTCGGCGCCGACCGCGTCTGGATCGTCGATCCGCTCGACGGCACTCGGGAGTTCGGCGAGCAGGGCCGGACCGACTGGGCTGTGCACGTCGCGTTGGTCGAGGGCGGTGAGCTGACGGCCGGTGCGGTGGCGATGCCGGCGCTCGGCGTCACCTACTCGAGTGACGGGCACCTCGACGCCACCGCGCAACCGATCCCGTCTGTGCCGCGCGTCGTCGTCAGCCGCACCCGCCGGCCCGAGCCGGTGATGGCGATGGCCGCCGCGCTCGGCGCGGAACTGGTCGAGATGGGCTCGGCGGGTGCGAAGGCGATGGCTGTGGTCCGTGGTGAGGTCGAGATCTACGCCCACACCGGCGGTCAGTACGAGTGGGACTCGGCAGCCCCCGTCGCCGTGGCCCGTGCTGCGGGACTTCATGTTTCCCGCATCGACGGCTCCGCGCTGATCTACAACCAGGAGAATCCCTGGCTTCCCGACCTACTGATCTGCCGGCCCGAACTGGCCGGCGAAGCCTTGGAGGCACTTCGGCGATGAGCAGTCCCACGACGAGCAAGACCTTGACCCATCTCGAGAGGCTTGAGGCCGAGAGCATCCACATCATGCGGGAGGCCGTCGCGGGGAGCGAGAACCCCGTGATGCTGTACTCGGTCGGCAAGGACAGCGCGGTGATGCTGCACCTCGCCCGTAAGGCGTTCTACCCGTCGCGGTTGCCGTTCCCGCTGCTGCACGTCGACACCACCTGGAAGTTCCAGGAGATGTACAAGCTGCGTGACGAGTCCGCTGCCGCAGGGGATTTCGATCTGCTGGTGTACCAGAACCCCGAGTGCGTGGAGAAGGGGATCAACCCGTTCACGCACGGGTCGTCGACGCACACCGACATGTGGAAGACCGAGGGCCTCAAGCAGGCACTCGACCTCCACAAGTTCGACACCGCGTTCGGTGGTGCGCGGCGCGACGAGGAGAAGTCCCGCGCCAAGGAGCGGGTCTTCTCGGTTCGCTCCGCCGAGCACCGGTGGGATCCCAAGCGGCAGCGACCCGAACTGTGGCACATGTACAACGTCCGCCGGTCGCCGGGGGAGACGCTGCGGGTGTTCCCGCTGTCGAACTGGACCGAACTGGACGTCTGGGAGTACATCCGGCAGGAGAACATCCCGATCGTGCCGCTCTACTTCGCCGCCGAACGGCCGGTCGTCGAACGGGACGGCACCCTGATCATGGTCGACGACGACCGGATGCCGTTGCGGCCCGGTGAAGTTCCCGAACTCAAGAGCGTCCGCTTCCGGACCCTCGGCTGCTACCCGCTCACCGGGGCCGTCGAATCCACGGCCGCAACCCTGACCGACGTCATCCAGGAAATGTTGCTCACCACCACGTCGGA